>NZ_CP022317.1 GCF_002216795.1 Brachybacterium avium
CTCGTAGTCTCGTAACCTCGTTATCTCGTATGTTCGTAATCTCGTTAGTTCGGTAGCGTTTGGGGGGCGGGTCTCGATAGAATGATTGGTAATTGTTAGGCGGAAACTGAGGCGTGTCATGAAGGTCTACTCCGTGCAGGAGATCGCAGATCGGCTCGAGGTGAAACCCGAGACGGTCCGGTGGTGGCGGAGCCAGGATCCGGCGTTCCCGCCCGTGACTCAGGTGGGCCGGAGCTGGGGGCTAACGGAGGACCGTCTGGCCGCCTGGGAGACGGTGAGGGGAGCGGATACCGCCGGCCGCGCGAGTATCGGAGGTTCCCAGGGGAGCCGGCCCGTATGGACTCCTGCTCGAGTCGAGGTCCTGCTGCGCCTGGTGTCCCAGCGCAGAGGAACGCCTGCACGCACGAAGAAGGACCTGGCGGCGGCGCTCAAGGTGCACCCGTCGACGGTGAGGCGCTGGTTGACGCGGAGCGGGTCCTGGAAGGGGTCTCCGGCGGCGATCCCGGCCCGAAGGCTCGAGGAGCTGCTGCGGGAGATCTCGCCGACCCCTGCGGATCGTGAGCGTGAGCTGTTCCAGGAGGACAACGCTCGGAAGGCACTGGAGCGGTTACGAGCGCGCAGGGCGCCGTTGACGGCCTGGCGGGAGCAGGACTGGATGTCACCTCATCGCGTGTGGGTCGAGGACCAGGTCAATGGGACCTCTGTGGTCCGTCTGACGAGGGTGGGGACTCGGCGGGATCACGCCGAGGCTGGTTCCCAGAACGTGCGCTCGGTGGTCGTGAACAGCAGGTTCGAGGCCCAGCTGGTGAAGGCGGCCGTGTTGCGTGAGGTCTCTCCGTGGAGGGTGCGACTGGCCGGGATGTCTGGAGGCTCCGAGCGCTGGATCAGCGGAGCGAAGCTGCGTCCGCTCGAGGTCCTGCATGACGAGATCCGGCGGAAGGATCCCCGCGGACCGGGGAGGGAGTGAGGATCAGGTCATGGCTACCACCGGACCGACCTTGTACGAGATCCTCGGGGTCTCCCCGGACGCCTCTGCGAGCGAGATCAAGGCCGCCTACCGCAAGCGAGCTCGGAAGACGCACCCAGACGTTGCGGGCGCCGAGATGAACGGGTTGTTCCTCCTGATCCAACACGCGCACGAGGTGCTGTCCGATCCCGCTCGACGGGCGGAGTACGACCGCACCATGAGCGGCGGGTACGCGGCGCCGGCTGCTGAACCCGCGCCTCCCCCGGCGGATCCTCCGCCTCGCGGGTGGGTACCCGGAGAACAGGTGCCTGAGGAGCTCTACAGCGGCCCTCTGCCGCGTGAAGGGCACGATCTGGGCCGGATGCCCTGGATCGATCAGTTCGACGGCGTGGAGCGCTCGAGCGTGAGGATCACCGGGGCGGGGCTACGCCGATGGCACTGGGCCCTCATCGGCGCCGGCGCGGCTGCGGGCACGATCGTGCTCACGCAACTGGTGACGGTCACGCTGTTGCCGGTGCTGGTCGGTCTCCTGGGCGCGCTGCGAATCTGGATGACCCGCAGGTTCCCCCGGAGACTGACCGCCATTCTTGCGCTGACCACGGTGGTCCTCGCGGCTGTGAGCGTCTTCTACAGCTCGATCGGGCCCTCGAGCTGGCATGCCCCGGTGCTCGGCCTGGTAGGCATCCTCGTCCTCATCGGGGGCGTCTGGTGGGCGGTGTACGAGCTCGCGGTGCGAGAACGCCTGCGGGTACCGCGAAAGGACATCCCGGAGGGGTTCTACTGGGGAGAACCCGGGGAGACCCTCTCGCATGCGCAGGAGGTCTTCGGCCTGGACCGCACGATGGACGGGGTCGAGGGGAACGGCTGACGGCCGCGGAGATCGGCTACTTCCTGGGATCCATCCCCGGGGTGAGGCTGGTGAACGGGCTCGCGTTCCCCGGCTCCGAGACCGCTGATGTCGATCACGCGGTGCTCTGTGGCCGGCGCGTGGCCCTGATCGACTCGAAGGCGTGGAAGCCGGCCACCTACGCCATGGTCGCGGGACACGACGCGATCCGCGTCGGGGGTGATGAGGGGTGGAGCTACTTCCCGGCTCACATGCCGACGGCGGTGGAGCGGTACCGGGCCAGCCTCGGCGGTCGCCGCCTCAGGGCTGAGGTCCGTGGATACATCGTGGTGCACCCGAAATCGATCACGGAGGACCTCGAGCTGCTCAACGACAGGACCGACGGCTCGGTGCGCCTGGTGACGGCCAATGAGCTCATCGAAGAGCTCGGGACGTGGTTCAGTGAGGACGAGGAACAAGCAACCACGGTCGATCGCCGGCTGCTGTCGTTCCTGCTGCGGAGCTGATCGGAGTGCTCTTCCTCAGCGGCTACAGGATCGGCTGAACAGACGTCTTCACGTGGACTGCATGCACTGGGCCGTCTCCTACGGAAGGCGTCGCGAAGTCCCAGGAGGGCTCGAGATCCTCGAGCTGGCGGATGGTCTTGTAGTCCATCATCCGCGCGTTCCAGTTCTCGGTGAGGACGTTGACCCAGACGTAGATGTCGAACTCCACTGCGTCCTCGAGGCTGACGGTCGAGGTGTCGAAGAAGGCCTCGGCCTCGAATGCTCCTGACGCCCCCTCGACGACGCCCCGCGAGAGCTCGAAGCGGGAGATCCGCAAGCCGCCGTGATCGCTGTCTACGACGACAGGGACAGAGCCGCCGTCGGGGTTGTCCGTATGGAGAAGCTTGATCATGTTCTCGATCCTAGGGGCTGGATGGGGGTGCTCAGTCGAGCTTGATGTGGTCGATGTTCTCGAACGTCCAGCCGGGCACGTAGTTCGCGGAGTGGTGCTGCTGGAGCCAGTCGGTGACGGCGCTGTCGCCGCCTCGCTCGTAGGCGTCGAACATCGCGTCGACGTCGCCGCCGGAGAGCTCGATGCTGACGGTGCGGACGCGCGAGTAGCCCTTCCCTCCGCCTTCGGGGCCCTGGAGGCCGTGGGTGGTGAGCTTGGTGCTCTTGCGGCCGGCGAACCGCTGACGGGACTGGTCCAGGGAGGCCTTGCGGCCCTTCTTCGTGCTCACGGCCTGGCGGGCCTTGACGCGCAGGTTGGACAGGTGATCGCTGCGGGGGGCGTTGCGCTGCTTGCGGTCCTCCCCCGCGATCCAGCGCTGGACGCTGCGCTGGGAGACCCCGAGGGACTCGGCGGCGGCCCTTGTGTTCGGGCCGCCGCGCTTGGTGGTGCCGAACGCGCCGATGATCATGTCGCGGACGCTGCCGCCGGTGGGTGAGCCCTGGCGGCCGGTGAGGCCCTGGAAGATGGACAGGTTAGGCATGCTCGGTCACTCCTTCGTGGGGTCCCAGTCGGCGGGGTCGATCAGGCTCGCCTTGCCGTGCCAGTCGCGTCCGGTGAGGAACTCGAGGTGGTCGGCGAGCTGGGCTGATCCCTCGTGCTTGTACTGGCCGAAGCCGCGGCCGAGCTTGGAGGGGTCGCCGGGCCAGGAGGCGATCGGGTCGGGGTTTGCCGAGAGGTAGCAGATCGTGTCGGTGCCGATCGCGATCGGCCAGATGCCGCTGTCGAGGCCGTTCTTCTCGACGGTGCGCAGGATGTTCGCCCTGGACTTGGCGATGATGTGGTGCCGGCGCTCGGGGGCGAAGCCCTGCTTGCCCTGCATCCACGACGCGGAGCCCATCATGCCGATCATGCGGGTGTAGACCGCCTTGAGGGCGTCGAGGGCGTGCTCGGTGGTGGTGAGGTCGATGATGTCGGCCTCGTCGGCGGGGTGTGCGAGTCGGTCGAGCCTCTGGAGCAGGGCGGTGCGGCCGTTCTTGATCTGCTCGTAGAACGGCTGGAGGACGCGGCCGTGCTCGGGCCAGGTGTAGGCCTCGTGGATCTCGGGGCCGTAGCCCTGGGCCTGGGCGAGCTCGAGGGTGGGGGTGGTGACCCAGATCGGGTGATCGGGGGCCTTGGTGCCGCCCGGGGCGAGGGGGTTGGGGAGCCTCCAGTCGCCGTTCTCGGGGACGTCGATCAGCCAGTACCCGGGCAGGCGCTTGTCGAAGGGCCGGCCGTCGGGGTGGTGGACCGGCTCGCCGATGCTGAGCTCGAGGGACGCGGCGCCGGCCATGTAGGAGCCGCCGCGGTCGTAGGCGTGCAGGTAGGGCAGCTGGCGCTCCTGCTCGTCGGGGATGCGGGACCAGTCGAGGTCGCGTTCGGTGTTCGAGGCCTCGGCGGGCGGGACCGGGGCGTAGGGGGCGAAGAGCTCCTTGACGCGGCGGTGCTCGCGCTGGCCGGTCGAGGTGGTCACATCCATGCCCTTGCGGCGCAGCTTGATCGCGAGGTCGATACCGGTCTGGCCCGGGTGCATGTACAGCGGGATCCCGACGGCCGTGGCGGCGTCGCGGATCCGCTCGACGAGCTCCTGGGGGGTCGGGTTGCCGCCGATCATCGGGTAGTCCTCGGGCAGCGCGCTCATGATGACGAGCATCGCGATCGGGGCGTCCTGGTCGCTGCGGAAGATGCGGGTCCAGTTGCTCAGCGAGGTGCCCTTGCCGCCGACGCGGTAGCCGTGGCGCTCGGCGCGGGTGATCAGCTCGTGGCCGGTGGTGAGCTGGGAGAGCTTGGAGCGGACCTCGGAGGGGTCGTCGCCGAGCTGGTCGACGGGCAGGCCGAGCTTGAGGGCCGCGGCGTGGGTGATCCACAGCTGGCCGACCTCGCGCAGGTCGCCCTTGGAGTGCCCGATGCCGAGGGCGGGGAGGAGCTCGGCGAGCTGTCCGACGTGCGTGAGCTCGGGCCAGGCGTGGCGTTTCCCGTCGGGGGTGTAGATCGTGTCGACGTCGAGCACGGCAGCTGGCCCGATCAGGGTGCTGGAGGCCTCCTGGGTGCGGACGACATGGAAGGGACGTTCCTGGGTCTGCGGCTGCTCAGCCGGGACCTGGGCAGGAGCCGGGGGCTGGGTGGCCGGCTGCGCGTCGCGCTGAGGGGCCAGCGCCACCGCGCCCTGTGCCTGCGCGGTGGCGGCCGGGGCGGTCGCTGCGGGCTGCTGCTGCGCGGGAGCCGGCGAGGGGCTGGCGGGGGTGGTGCTGCGGCGCGTCAGGGGCGTGGGGCCCGTGGGGGCGCGCTTGCCGAACAGGCGGGGGTCGCCGCCCTCGTCATCATCGGGGAAGAGCTGTCCGAAGGGTATGACGAGCACGCGGGTCCTGGCTCCGATGCAGGGCAGGTTGCGGGTCTTGGTCATCTTCGGAGCCTTGCCGGGCTGCGCGGCATCGGTGACGAGGATCCCCTCGTCGTACAGGGCGCGCTTGGCGGTGGCTTCGTCGAGCTCGATCTGAACGTCCATGGCGGTGCGAGCCTGCGCGAGGACGTGAGGCAGGGCCCGGGGCTCGAGGTAGATCTCGGTGCCGTTCTCGCTGTCGGGGTTGATCCAGCCCAGCGGGATACCGCGGGCCTCGACACGCTCGGAGTTCATGCCTCCCTGGCGCTTCCAGCCCAGGCGAGCAGCCAGGGGGAAGGAGGGCGCGGCGCCGTCCTGGACGTGGCTGAGGTAGGCGATGCCGGAGTGCAGGGCGTACTGGAGCATCTCGCGGACGCGGCCGCCGGTGGAGGTGGGGATGTCGGGGTCGACGGTGGCCTGCCATGCCTCGAAGAGGCTCTCGTTCAGGGAGGTCATCCAGTCCTGTGCGCTGTCGTCGTCGAGCACGCCGACGTCGCGGAGGAACTCCAGGAAGATCTTGAAGCCGACCCACATCTGCGTGATGGCGGCGCCGGGGCGTTCGTCGGCGACACCGCGGGTGAGGTAGTGCTGGCGCAGGCGGTGGAGCTCCTCGTCGGCGTCGAGGTTGGCCTGCTCGCGCACGAGCTGGGGGTCGTTCTTGGCGAGCCAGTGGATGAAGCTGCTCATCAGGAGCGTCCGCTGGAATCGCGGATCGGCCTTGGACTGCTGCTTCATGAGGTCCACGGAGATGTCGCCGGCGCGCAGCGGGAGGGGGAAGGTGCGCTGCTGGCCGCTGCCCGCCTCCGGGGCGAACTCGGAGGTGAACAGGCCCGAGGCGTTGGGGCGGACGCCGGGGTTGACGTCGTTGCCGTCGCGGGTCGCGCGGGAGCGGCCGATGCGCTCGGCGATCATGCGCGCGTTTTCCTTCAAGGCGCGCTGCGCGTAGGCGATGCCGCGGTCGGGGGCGGCGTCATCTGCCCACCAGACGCAGTCCTTTGCGCGGGACATCCCGATGCGGGCGGCGTTGGAGGTGTCGCCGGTGCCGGCGAGGCTCATGCAGGGCTTGTTGCGCTCCCAGGTTTCGCCGAAGAAGCTCATCGCCCAGGACGCCAGCGAGCTCTTGAGGGTGCCGGGGACGCCGACGAGCACGGTGATCATCGGGTTGTGGCCGATGGCCGAGCGCATCATGAAGCCCAGCAGCGGCAGGATCACGCGTCGCGGGCAGGTCTCGAGCATTGGCTCGATGACCGTGGAGAACGCGGTGCGCAGCTCCTCGGTGTTGGTGCTCGGCGGCGGCAGCTGGATGCGGTTCAGCGGGGCGTCGAGGGCGACGGGGGCGTGCTCGTTGCCTTCGCGGGTGATGATCCCTCCGGCGTGGACGTAGCCCCAGTCGGCGGATCCGTCGGCGGCTTTGCGGCGTCGCCAGCCGACCCCGCGGTACATGGTGCGGGCCTTGTAGCCGACGCTGACCTGGGTGATCGCTCGGGCGACCTCGGCGCGGCCGTTGGTCGTGGCGGCGTAGTCCACGGCGAAGTCGAGTCGCTCGAGCCACTTGCTCGAGGTGAAGTCGTCGGCGTCGACCTTGGTGATGATCTGCTCGCCGGACAGGGGGTGGGTGTAAGCGAGCAGGTACTGCTTGAGGTCACCGGTGCCCGTGCGGGTCTC
The DNA here is from genome assembly GCF_002216795.1 of Brachybacterium avium. Taxonomy (NCBI): domain Bacteria; kingdom Bacillati; phylum Actinomycetota; class Actinomycetes; order Micrococcales; family Dermabacteraceae; genus Brachybacterium; species Brachybacterium avium. Next base: position 6,832 of record NZ_CP022317.1, read on the forward strand.
CTGGATCCCGTCAGCGGCAGCCGCGGTGACGTCGTTGACGCGGATCTGGTCGACGAAGTCCGCGTCGTCGAGGACCTCGTTCGCGTCGCGGGCGATGATGCGTGCGTCGAGGTCCAGGATGCGCTTGAGGTTGCGGACGTACTCGCCCTCACCGCCCCTGGCGGGCTTCCACTCCTCCTTGCAGATCTGCCCGTTGATCAGCACGTACTTCGGGGCGGAGATCTCCACGTCGAGCTGTCGCGGTGCGGGGTCCGCACCGGCGTCCTGGGCCAGCTCCGGGGCCGGGCCAACCTCGGGCACCGGCGCGGGGGCAGGGGCCTCCGTGACCGGCTTGGGGGTCTCCGCCGGGAGCTGGAGTGCCGGCGGGATGTCGCGACCGATGTGCTCGTGAAGGGTGCGGGCGAGGCGGATGCCCCGCTCACGGGTGGAGTGGGCCAGGCGCACGGCCTCCTCGGCCCAGTCCGTCTTGGCGACCGTGGCGTAGCGCTCGACGGTCGTGGTCGTCTCGGTGAGCTTCTCGAGGCGGACCTCGGACTCGATCGTCCAGCGCGTCGCGCGCTTGCGGTGGGTCTCGGCCGCCTTGGGGGCCGACTCGGCCCGTGCCTCGGCGGCATCGAGATGGGCCCGGGCCTCGCGGTTAGCCTCCTCGATGCGGGAGAGAGCCCCCTCGAGCTGGGATGCGGCAGCCCAGGTGTGCAGCTCGGCCAGGGAGGTCTCGATCAGGTCCTCGAGGGTTCCGCCGTCGTCGACGTGGTCGGTCAGGTCGGTCTTCGCCTCGAGGGTGCGGGGCAGGAACACGCGCACGTCAGCGCGACCCTCGAGAGCCTCGAGCAGCTGCGCGCCGCGCTTGTAGCCGGCGCCGTCACGGTCGACGACGACGCGGACGGTTCCGCCCTCGAGCATGTCGAGCATGGCATCGGAGAGCGAGCCGGCACCGCCGGCGTTCGTGGCCGCGATGACGTCGAGGCGCTCCTCGGCGGTGTGGACGTCCTTCTCCCCCTCGAGAATCCAGACCGTCTCGTCATCGGCCAGGGCGTCGACCAGCTCAGGGCAGCGGTACCAGGTGGGCTCGAACCCCTGCGGCTTCTTCGAGACCTGGCCCTTGGCGGTGAAGTACGTCTGCGTGAAGGTCTTGCGCCGCTCCCCCGCGGCGTTGGTGGCTTCCTTCCGGATGACCTGCTGGATCACCTCGCCGTCGGGGCGGGCGTAGTCGTAGGTCGCGGTGACCTGCCAGTCGAGCTGCTCCTCGGGCTCGCGCTCGGGAGCGGCGATCGGTGCGGGCAGGGGGCCGATCTTCCCCCAGCGCTTGCCCGTACGGCGTCGTGTCGTCGACCGCCCGACACGCTCCTCGCGCGGCGGGAGCGGCCGATCAAACAGGTCCGTCACCTCGAGGCCGAGCGCGGCAGCGATGTCGCGCACCTCGCCCTGACAGCCGAAGCACCGCAGCAGCACGCGCCCGTCGTCGCCGGGCACGTAGCTGACGTGCAGAGATGCCTCGTTGTCGTCGTGGATCGGGCAGCGAGCCTTGAAGTCGCTGGTGGTGCCCTTCATCGGGTCACCGCGCTGTGCCAGCGCGTCCCTCACACGGTGCAGTGATGCCTGGGGCTGCGGCGTGTCCTCAGCCGCAGGTCCTTGCATAGACAGGGTCATCGAGTATCCTCAAGAACGAGTTTTGGCACAGAAACTGTGCTGGAAGGTCATCGGTCCTCTCACGCCGGCAAGCATCGGAGGACTCAAGCTTCGGAAGCCCCTCACTGCCAGGTGGGGGGCTTCCTGCATGTCATGCAGACATTCGCGCCTCCTGATCAGGGAGGCGCGGCTGGTGGCTGTCGCTGGCAGCCTGGATGTACGAAGGGACCGGCTCGCCGTGCTGGAGCGCGAGGAAGCGGGTGATGTACTCCGATCGCGTGAGGCCTTCTCGGGCTGCTGCGCGATCGACCTTGTCGATGATGCGGTCGGGGACGCGCATCGAGACGTGGGTGCGATTCCCTCGGTATGGCTGGGGCATGGCATCTCCTCATCCAGCAACGGGACCGGTCGGGAACAAACTACAGCCGTGTAACTCCGAACATGAACATGATTCGTCTTCGGCGTGTCGGTGATCCTCAGAGGATGGCTGCTGAACGTCATGCCCATTTACCGCGATCGAGGACCCCTGCTGTGACACATCCGAGCAGACTCGTAACCTCGTAACCTTGCGATCCCTCGCGCGCGCGAGCGCGTAGCGCACACGCATACGACCGCTTGGGCCTGAAAGGGTGCGAGCGGTGCGAGCCAGATCAAACACGCAGGTCGAGACACGAAAAGTGCTCGCACCTAGGGGTGCGAGCAGGGTGCGAGCAGGGGGTGCGCGCAGGGTGCGAGCACCGCAAAAGACACGCCCTCCCCCGTTCCTCCCTCGGGGAAATCCAGGGGGACGCACACCCAGATTCGAGGGGTCACGGTCGCGGATTCGGGAGGGCCCGCAGATGTTCGGGCCGAGTTGGGTGGACGCACAGGAGGTCCTCTCTTGCCCCGCTCCCCCGTCGAGATTCGGCGCGCTCTGGCGTGTCGGGCTGTCGTGGGAAGGTGAGCGGGTGAGCGATCGAAGGCCGCCCGAGCTGACGGTGACCAACCGGCTCCCCTCGGTGGGGACGCCGGGGGCGCGCCCGATGGGCAACATCCCGGTCCTCGTGCGGCTCTTGCTCGATGACGGCATCGAGATGTGGCGGCCGGCGCGGGCGAACCGATGGACGGCCACTCAGGTTCTCGTCGTCTGGCAGAACGACTCGAGCAACCCGTGGTCCACGCAGATGTGCTGGCTCCCCACGGAGGACGTCGCTCAGACCTTCCGGGGCGACACCGCAGCGCTCGAGCCGCTGTGGCGGCAGATTCACGACTGAGAATGCTCTCGTACTACGAGGTTGCGAACATACGAGCTTACGAGGTTCCGAGCTTACGAGGTTCCTGGGTCACGAAGGGGCAGGGTTCCGAACCGACGGATTCGCGGTTTGCCGAACCTACGAGGTGACGAGGGTACGAACCTACGAGAGTGCGAGATTGGGTAGGTCGCTGATGTCGCGGGCTGCGCGGGCTGCGCGGGCTGCGCGGGCTGTGCGGGCTGCGCGGCTGCGCGGCTACGAGACTACGAGACTACGAGACTACGAGGTTCGTTGGTCACGAGTCTGCGGCGTGCCGTGATGGGCGCAAATGTGCAGGTCGGCATCATGGGGAGATGACTTCTGGACCGTGGCCACGTGAGCCCTCGCCGAGGTTCGCTCGATGGCGCGGCGAGCTCGACCAGTGGAGAGATGCTCACGCCCCCTCTGGACGTCGGTTCCCGGCAACCGCTGGCTACAGCTCCCAGCTCTACTACGAGCACGGCGGCGTCGACGAAGTCGGCACGGTTGCCGACCTGACCTGGCTCGCCCGCACCGGGGAGCAGATCAAGGCGTCACAGCAGGTGGTGTGGGACGTCCATGCGCGCGAGGTGCTCGAAGCGGCGCGTGAGGGTGGTCTCGAGGCGACGGCCGAGGCGCTGCGCGATTCCACCGAGTGGATCCGCCGACTCGCGCGGGAGGGGCAGCCGGTGCGAGAGGAAAGCGACGCTGCCCGACGGGCGAGCGAGGTCGTGGACGCGTGCCCGCCCAATCCGCTGGTTCGCGGCGAGGAGGTCTGGGGCCTGTGGGAGTCCCTCGCCGGTGCGCGGCACACGTGCGAGGGCCTGCGCGATCAGCTGCTCCTAGAGCTTGCGGACGAGGGATGTCCGCGCACGCGGATGGCGGACGGGCTGGGATGGTCCTATGGCCGGCTGCGCCGGCGCCTGGTGCGCCTTGAGGATGAGCGTGCTGCTCGCATCCAGAGGGCGCGACAGGGAGAGGTGCCGGGGATCATCGATCTGGAGTCCCGGCGAGCCACCTCCCGGCGGCGGTGAGGGTAGAACCTCTCCTGCATGCCAGGAGGGCCGCTCCCCGCGCTGCTGCGCGGTGAGCGGCCCTCTGGGTCACCCTCGCCGATGCCGACCTGCGGCCGTGCGGTGCGTGCGTGCGCCGACCTCGCACTTCGCCCGGATGAGCGCCGTCACCAGGTTGATACCCGCGGTGACCAGCGCGATCACGGCCACGATGATGCCCGCTGCCTCGCCCGTCGCCTGCTCCTTCCTGCCCCGGGTCCGCCTCCGGAGCGCATTGACGGTACCGGGGCCGCCCGACGGCCGAGAAGGCTTGCGAGGCCACGGAGCGTGTCCTCGGCGAGTCGTCGGCGGGCGTCCGGTTCGGGCTCGTGGGGCCTCAGGAGGTGGTGGGCCGGCCCGGGCGGGTGTTGCGGGTCTCGAGCCACCGCTCGACGGCTGCTCTGGCCATCAGGGGCCCCTGGGCGGTGACGATGACCGGGGCCGGGAAGCCGTCGATCTTCGTGAACGCCCGGGCGCGCTGCCGCGAGACGCCCGCGATCTCAGCGATCTCGGCGTAGCCGACAACCCCCGGGAACACGGGCTGCTCGAGCTCGCGGTCCAGGGCATCGCCATCACGCACGTCCACGCCAACGACGTCAGCTGTGGGAACGCTGCGCTGGAGCGCAGCCCGAACGATGGCGATCGCGTCGGCGATGGCATCCTCCAGCTGGGCCGACTCCAGGAAGAGCATGACCGACCCGTGGAGTCCGTCGGGGCTGACGGATCCGGCGGGGGAGTGGTCGGCGAGCTCGTCCAGGAGAGATTCGAGGGCGTCGGTCGTGGTGGTGGCGGTGCTCGCCCAGTCGAGGCGGGCATGCCAGGTGGTGGGCATGGTGTTCTCCTTCGTGTTGGTGGTGCGGGTGGAGGAGGTGCTGGTGAGCGTGGGGATCCGCGGCTAGGGTGAGGGGGTCGGGTGGCCGCCCGACCCCCTCGTCGTCTAGACGTCGAAGCCGCTCCGTCGGAGCATCGCCCTGGCGTTCTTGATCGAGCGCCAGTCGGAGTTCGTCAGGTGGATCATCACTGGGTCCCGTTCCTTGTCGGGCGGGTAGATCATCCATCCGGACTTCTTCTCGTCGATCCGCGCTCCCTGTGCCAGCAGGGTCTTGCGGAGCTTCTTCAGATCCTTGTCGATCGGGATCACCTCCTCTCTATATTGTTGTCAACGGGAACAGCGTAACATCAACTGTTCCCGATGACAACAGTTAGAGGTGGTCCTGTAAAAGGACTGGTCAGAGGGGCTGCCTGGGCGGCGTTCGCGACCCTCGTAGGTTCGTAACCTCGTAGGTTCGTAGGTCAGGCAGTGGCCACAGGAACCACGAGGACGAGCAGGGTTCCCAGGATCAGGCCGGGACCGAAGGGGATGTGTCCGCGGATGCCTCGTCGACGCCGAACGAGGATCCATCCCAGAGTGCCGATGCAGCCCAGCCAGATGCCAGCGAGCATCAGCAGCGGGGAGACGAAGCCGCTGTAGAGGGCGAGGGCAGCGACGAGGATGACGTCGCCAAAGCCGAGGCCGCCGCGCGAGATGACGAACAGCACCAGCATCAAGACGGTGGCGATCCCGCAGGAGACGGCCGCCCAGAGCAGATGATCGAAGCCGACCCAGGCCGCGGTGATCGGGAGTGCGACGGCGCCGGCGCCGAGCAGGCCGAGATTCAGCGGCAGCGGCAGCCGCGACTCGCGTGCATCGGTGACGACCATCGGCAGCGCGAGCAGGAGAAAGAGGGCGAAGGCCGGCCAGAGCTCGGGCGTGAGGAGGTACATCGGGGCTACCCCTCCTCGAGGCTGCGGAAGCGGGGCATCGTCGTGTCCTTCGTCCGGTGGATGGTCACCCTGTTACCGCGGCGGAGGTGGGCTCGTGTGACCGCTGGGGAAACTCTTCCTGGTCCTCGGGGCCGACCGACACCGATCAGCGCGTGAGGGACGGGCTCAGCGGGCGGCGGCGTAGGCCTCGCGGATCTCTGCGGAGACGCGGCCGCGGTCGGCGATCTCGTACCCGTTGGCCTGCGCCCACTCGCGGATCCGCTTCGTCTCGTCGCTGCGCCCGCGGGAGGTGCCGCGTCGAGCGCGGCCCCCGACGCGCCGTGCATGCCCCACCCATGCCGCGAACTCGTCGCGGAGCTTCTGCGCGTTCTCGTCGTTGAGATCGATCTCGTAGGTGACGCCGTCGAGGGCGAAGTCGACCGTCGAGGTGGCTGCGGAACCATCGAGGTCGTCGGTCAGGACGATGCGAGCTTTGCGGGCCATGCTGCGTGTCCTCCTGGGTAGATATTGCGTTCAGCTTACAGAACGGCGAACGCGTGATGAGGGGTTCTGCGTGGCGGGGACTGTGCAAATGCTTGGCGAATTCCCGATCCGCACGAGTAGCGTTCAAGGACCACCAGCATCGAGGAGACATGCGATGGACGAGCACGAGGATGACGAACGGCTGGCGGCCCTTGCGCAGCGGGCCGATCGTGGGGAGATTCCCGTGCCACCAGGGGCGCGGATCCAGAGTGCCTCGGACGAGGGCCCTGCCGGCGCCGCCGAGCTGCTGGAGATGACGGGGGCGAGCACGCTCGACGAGGCGTTCAAGGTGCTGCGTGCGGCGGCAGTGCGCGACGGAGCGAAGTAGACAGCGCCGGGCCCCGCGGTCAGGGGGAACCGCGGGGCCCGGACAGTCGAGAGGCGGGGTCAGCCGCCGAAGGAGAGGACCGTGCCGATGAGGGCCACGGACAGTTCCTCATCGGGGTACTCGGCGCGGACGTAGTCCACGGCATCGAGATACTGCTGCTTCCGCTCAGGGGTGAGCTCATCCCAGGCGTGCCGGTCGGCGTCGGTCACGAAGTCGGGGTAGGTGGCGGTCTGGTCAGCAGCGCTCATGACGTGTGTCCTGTTCTGGTGTACTCGTCGGCTTCATCGTAGTCCTGGAACGATCTCGGTTCGGGGCGGCCGAGTTTCTCATATTGGTCCTGCGTCACCATGAAGGTGATATCGGGCTCTCCGCGAGGTGGGGCGACCCTGCTCATGGCCGAATAGTCCCAGCCGTCGGGCGCGAATTCTCGGTTGAAGGGGATCGAGGCGACCTTGACGAAGCCGCTTCGGGCGTAGATCTTCGGCAGGAACGTGTCGAAGCACTCGAGGTGTGTTCCGCCGCGCTCTGCTGCGATGGGCAGCAGGGCACGCGTCGCGCCGCGGCTGCTGCCGTCGGAGTACACCGCCGAGATCTCGCCACTGTGGCGGACGGCCGCGCCGGCGCGGCCGTCCGCCAGCACGAGCATCGTGTGGAAGTCGCGTTGGAGTTCGGTGGGGGTGGCCCTGGTGACCTGCTTCCCCGCGGCGTCCTGGGTGTACCGCTCCGCGAGCCCACTGCTGTAGGACCGTGCGGATGTCGGCCCGGTGACCTCGAGAACGGTGTGCCCATGCGAGGTGTGTGCGCGCACGACGCGGAACGATCCTCCGGGCAGCGTGAGCGGCTTCCCGGTGGGGGAATCGGCGACGTAGCGGTTGATGTTCGCGGTCAGCTGCTCGGCGTCGTAGGAGCCGCCTGCGGCGGTCCGCTCGGTGATGTGCTCCTGGAGCCCGGTGCGGGTCTGGATCAGATCAGCTCTGGCCGTCTCCAGGCTCGAGGAGATCTCTTCACGCTCGGCGGTGTCGGGGGAGCTTTCGGCAAGCCGCTGCTCGAGCGCGTCGACGCGCTGACGCTGGTGGTAGTAGCAGCGCCCTCCCTCGTCTTTTCGTTGGCACATTGGATCTCCGTTCGGGTCACGGTGGACGTGGGCGTCTCGACGGCACCCACATCCCTCTACCGCGGGTTCCCGGGGGCCGTGTGACCGCACAGCACCAACTTGTCGCGCGCGGCGGCCCGGGCTGTCACACCAGATGGATGCACGGGTGTAAAAACGGTGGCATAGCGGTAGCTATGCCGAGGAAATAAACGGTATGATGAGGTGACACCTTCGGAAGGGAGGCACCCATGGTTCCCACGACATCCTCCGCCACCTCGGCCGATGCTCGAACGACCCAGAACCCGGCCTACCGGCGTGCGATCGCCCTCGACGTCCGTGAGGTCACCCGGCGTCTGAACGCCTCGCTCGGAGGGACGCTGGTCTCGGCTCTCGCCGGCTCCTCGGACACGAAGTCCTCGCACAAGTGGGCGAAGTCCACCGGCCCCAACCCGCGCCCGGAGACCGTCAAGCGTCTCTACTTCGCCTACGAGCAGTGGCAGAAGGTCTCCGAAGCCGAAGGTGAGCACACCGCCCGGGTGTGGTTCATCGGAGCGAACCCCTGGCTGGGGTACGACACCCCGGTGAACGCGATCCGCGAAGGACGCCTCCCGGAGGTCGCCACCGCCGCTCAGGCCCTGGTCGACGACTCGTTCAGCGGCTGACCCGCGGCGATGACCTCACTCGATCAGCGGATCTGCTCGCGGTCCGGGCTCGCCCTCGTGGCGGGCCCGGACTCCGCGTTGCGCATCGCGCGCGAGTCCTACGGCCCCCTCAACCCGGTCCCTCGCCCACCGGGGGAGACCCCTCAGGCCTGGAGCCGGTACGACACCCCGGGCCGGACGATCTACGCGTGCGCCGACCGGGTCACGGCCTACATGGAGCTGCTGGCCCCCTACCGCACCGACGTCAACGCCGAGCGCCGCGCGCTCCAGCCGATCGCCGACGTCATGGGGCAGGACCTCGATGCGCTCTGGAGCGAGATCGTCGCCGAATGGGACGAGGCCGGCGCCATGAAGGCCAGCTGGCTGCCGCGCGCCTTCCGCGAGGGCAGGAAGCTCTACACGCTCACCTTCCCCGCCGGCTGGTGGATCGACATCACGGCCACCGAGACGATCGCCGCCCTCGAGGATCTCCTGCCCCATGCGTGGCCCACGTCCGAGGGGCTCCTGGAGGAGCCTCTGACGCTCGCGCACCTCACCGGCGACGATCGAGTCCTGACGACCGCGATCGCCACGGCGCTGCGCGACGAGGTCACGCTCGACGACGGCACCCTGCCGTTGGGGATCAGGTTCCTGTCCAAGCACGGGCACCCCGCACAGGGCACCGGGATCTGCTGGGCCTACTGGATGCGCAACGTTGACAGCGGACTTGCCGAGCCGGCGACCAGGACGCACCGGGAGGAGATCCGCGAGGACGACGCTGATCTGACCGCCGTGCAGGCCTACTGCAAGATCAAGAGCCGCTGAGCTTACCGCGGTGAGGGCCACGGGAGGGCTCGTCGCTCGGCTGTATGTGGCCGGGTCGGGGGCCGGCGCTCTGGGCCTCCGGTCGGCCGGCCGCGCGGGCGATCTCCTTCCCCATCGCCTTTGCCTCTTCGCCGGTCAGCACCCTGTGCAGACCGGAGAACTCTTCGGGTGTGGCCATGGTTTCTGCTCTGTTCGATCAGTTGTGCTCGAGGTCAGATCGGTGCGATCAGGGAGGGGTCGGAGCGGTCCAGGCTGCGGACGCTGTTGACCTGCCGATCTACGGGGCGGGTGACGAGCTGCCCCGCGATCGTGGACGAGACGTCCTCGAGCTGCGCGAGCAACGGCGCTTTCTGGTCGGCCTCGAGCTTCCCGGGGGAGAGCCACTCTTCGACCGCGTCCTCGGTCAGGAAGGTCGGCATCCGGTCGTGGACCTCCCCGCCGGCATCCCGCGCCTCGCGCGTGATCACCGTGAAGGACACGTCCCACGCGTCGCCCTCGTCCTTCCTGGCGGCCGTGAGACCGGCGGCGTGCAGCAGCTCCCCGTCAGGGTGATGGATGAAGAACGGATCCTTGCCGCCGTCGGCAGCCTCGACCCATTCGTAGTAGCCGGTCATCGGGATCACGGCTCGGGCGCTCGAGAACGCGCCGCGGAACATCCCGTTGCTGCTCACGGTCTCCAGGCGCGCGTTGATCGGCCGAGGGCCCTTGTCCTTCGCCCAGGACGGGTGCAGGCCCCAACGGGCGAGCTCGAGGGTGCGGTGCTTCGCTCCGTCCTCGTCGACGAACTCGCGCACCACGGGAGCCTTCGTGCGCGGCGCGATGCTGTAGGTCGGCTCCCACTGGGCCGCCCGGTCGTCGCTCGTGGCGACGTACGAGCGCAGTAGCCCGTCCCCGTTGCCGGGGGAGGGCATCGTTCGGTTGAGAATTATTCTCCGGTCGATCGGCGCACAGCAGTGACCGCATGTCGTACCGCATGCACTCGTTTGGCCAGGGTGTTTCGCTCCCAACCATGGTGACGTCGCGGTCTGCATGCGCCGCTGAGATACGTCCGATCGGACAGCAATTCCAGAGCGCGCTCATATCGCGCTGGCTCCGCGCGCGTCCATGGGCACCCTCGGGAGTAGTGCCCAGATCCCATGGGGTTCGGACCTCTCGTTGACCTACCAAACATGAGGTAGGTATTCTCAGGTGGGTCGAGACGTGGAACACATGGAGGAAACGATGGACACATATGACGTCGTTGTGATCGGGGCAGGGGTCAACGGTCTGGTGGCCGCGGCTGAGCTCGCCACCGCCGGATGGAGTGTCGCTCTTGTGGAGCAGAACAGCCGCCTGGGTGGATTCATCGACTCTGGCGAGGCCACGCTGCCGGGTTACACGCACGACACATACTCCTCTTGGCATCCGCTGTTCGTCTCCGGTGGCGCATATGCGGCCCTCGGCCCAGACCTGCATGAGCACGGCCTCGAGTACGCGAACACCGACGGGGCTCTCACCGGCAGCATCTCTGCTGGCCGGGCGGCCGTGGCCTACCGCGATGCGGCAAAGACTGTCGAAGGGTTCACGCACCCAGAGGACCAGGCGGCATACCTGGCCATGCTGGAAGAGATGGGCGAACGCGCGAATCTGGTCTTCAGGATCCTCGGCTCCGAGGTTCGATCCGCCGCAACAGTGAAGCTCGCGCTCAGTGCCCTTAAGTCTCAGAAGATCAAAGGGATGGATGCTCTCGCGCGGGATGCGGTGATGAGCGGGCGCGCGTTCGGGCGTGACCGGTTCACCGGCAGCGAGCCTGACCAGTTGTGGGCGCCGTGGTTGCTTCACGCCGGCATCTCCCCGGACAGCGCCACCGGCGGGATGATGATTCCCGTCCTCGCGATGACGATGCACGGTTTCGGTTTGCCCGTTGTCACTGGCGGAGCGAAGAACTTTGTGACCGCGTTCGAACGGCTTCTCTCTGAGCATGGCGTGACAGTCCTGACCGGTCATCGCGCGGAACGCGTCACCACGACTAACGGTCGCGCGACCGGCGTCGTCACCGACAAGGGCCTGATTAGCGCGCGGCGGGCGGTGATAGCGAGCGTCACCCCGCAGGCCCTCTACGGCACGCTCTTGAAAGACGAGCCCGTGCCCTGGGCCATCCGGCGGGACGCAGAACGGTTCCGGTTCGGGCGCGCCGCCATGCAGATCCACATCGCCCTGGATCGTCCTCTGCGCTGGACCGACGAGCGTTTCCAGGATGTCCCGCTACTCCACATCAGTGATGGCTCTGGCGGCACTGGCATTGCGTGCGCGCAGGCCGACGCGGGTGCCCTCCCCGCCGCGCCTACGATCGTTGTCGGTCGCCAGCATGTCCTCGATCAGAGTCGGGTGCCCGAGGGGGCGGGGTCTCTCTGGCTCCAGCTACAAGAGGTCCCTTGGCAACCCACCGCAGACAGTGCTGGCGCGATATCGGTCGACGGAACCTGGAATGCGGACACGACCAGGCGGTACGTCGAACGTGTTCTCGCCCGGATCGAAGAGCACGCTCCTGACCTAACTTCGAGCATCCTCGAGACCACGGTGATCACTCCCACCGACCTGGCAGCCGCAAACCCTAACGCTGTTCATGGCGACCCCTACGGCGGTTCGATGGAGCTCGACCAGAATCTTCTCTGGCGCCCCCTCGCCCACTCGGGCAAACACACCACGGCGATCAAAGGTCTCCTGCACATCGGAGCGTCCACTCACCCCGGTGGAGGCCTCAGTGGCGGAGCCGGACACCTCGCAGCGCAAAGCCTCCTCTCCGCCAACAACCGCAGGAGCCTCATCTCCAAGAAATGACGGCGTCTGCAAGCGCAGCCGCCCGAGAGCCACCTTTGCCGTCAGAGGCTCAGCGATCGACATCACACTAGACCGACCATACATATGGTCGGTACGATGGGGGTATGGCAACGAAACTTGAGATCCTCGACGCCGCCCTCGAGGTGCTTCGACACGGAGACGCATTGACTCTTGATGCCGTCGCTCGGCACGCGGGGCTCACCAAGCCCGGGCTCGTCCATCACTTCGCTACGAAAGAGGGGCTGACGGTCGCGGTTGTCGATCGAGTGATCGATCTCTGGGAAGCCGAGCTGCGTGAGCGAGTCAGCGACGAGTCCGACGAGGTAGAGAGGCTGCGCGCCTATGTCGAGTTCTCTCTCTTAGATGACCTCGACCCCAGCGACCTCGCTCTCCTCGCCGACGCGCGCCTGCGCGACAAGCTCAGTGACCAGTGGATGCGCCGCCTTGATCCCTGGTTCGGCTCAGGTCTGGACGACCCCAGGGTGCGCTCTGTCCGCCTCCTTGCCGACGGAGCCTGGTTCGACCGCTCCCTCGGCATCGTTGAGCTTTCCCGGGCGCAGCGCGAAAGCATGCTGAGCGTCGCGCTCGGCCTCATCAGTGAAGGAGTGCAGAAGTGAAGAAATGGCTGTTTCTCGTCGGTGCAGTTCTCCTGGAAGTGACCGGATCACTCTCCCTCAAGGGTGCGCTCGATGCTCCCGGACTCTATGTCCTCGTCGTCGCCGGATACGTCGGCTCCTTCTTGGCACTGTTCATGTCTCTGCGCAACGGGATGGCCCTCGGCGTCGGTTACGGCATCTGGGGCGCTAGCGGCGTCGCACTCACAGCGATCATGTCGCTCGTGATCTACGGCGAACCCATCACTCTGCTCATGGGTCTCGGCATCGTCATCATCATGGCCGGAGTACTACTGGTCGAACTCGGCTCCCAGGCCGCCCAGAAGAAAGAAGTAGCAGCATGAGCGCCCTCGCACTGATCTCCCTCATCGGCGCGATCGCGGGCGAGGTCGCCGGCACCGTCTCACTCCGCATGGCCAGCAGCGGCAGAAAACTGTGGTGGATCGGCGTCGCAGCCGGCTACATCTTCGCCTTCAGCATGCTCGTCGTCGTCCTCGGACAGGGCGTCGCGCTCGGAGTCGCCTACGGAATCTGGGCCGCTGCCGGCGTCGCCATCACCGCGATCATCAGCAGGCTCTTCTTCAAAGAACCCCTCACCTGGATCATGGGCCTCGGCATCGCCCTGATAGTCGGCGGCGTGCTACTCATCGAGATCGGCGCCACCCACTGACCGGACCTGCGCCCCACGGCTCAGGATGTGGCGATTATGCCAGGAGGCCGAGAAGGATCCTGCCCGGTGGCGCCCATGGTTCCGGTTTCCCAGATCGAAAGCCAGCGTGAATCGACCGCAGATAGTGGATCCTCCTCGAGTTGGACTCTCAGTGTCGTGTACCCGGAGGTGCTTGGCCAGGGCCTCGGGAGATCGTGCCGCCGTCCTATGCGGTGCGTGGGGAGGGTATGGGACGTCTAGATGTATGAGGGCCAGACGTTGGTGACGCCAGCACGGAGCCGAGATGCTGGGGGATGTCCGCCCGCTCCACTATGGGGGCGGTGGTAGTTGTAGTGGATATTCCAGATTCCGATCGCGGTGTCGCGGGCTTCTTCGCTCTCGAACTCTCGGGCGTATAGCAGTTCCTCGGCCAGGATTCGCTGGTAGCGCTCCACCTTCCCGTTGTGTCGGGGCGTGTAGGGCCTGGTCTTCTGGTGTCGCGTGCGGTTGCCGACGATTCGAGCGAAGTCGGCCGAGCGGTAGCACGCACCGTTATCGGTGATGACGCGGTGGATGTGCGAGATCCCGTGAGCGGCGAACCAGGCCTTAGCTCGGGCGAGGAACGCTGCCGCCGTGGGTCCCTTCTCGTCGGTCAGCGGCTCGGTGTACGAGAGTCGGGAGAATCCGTCGACGGCGGAGTGCAGGTAGGTGTACCCCCGCTTCGCCCCAGCTGACTTCGCGCGACCCGCAGTCCTAGCCTGGTCGCTGTTGCGCCCATGAATGCGCCAGCCGCCACCGTCAGGGATTCGGCCGACCTTCTTCACGTCGAGGTGCACCATATGGCCGGGCCAGTGGGCGGTGATCTTCCCTGGCTTGCGATTGGTGTCGCCGCCAGGGTCGATGAACCGGCGTCGGCCAAGGTCGAGCCGGCTCAGGTGTCGGCTGACGGTACGCCGGTTGATCCTGACGTCCAGCTCGGCGAGCTCGTAGGCAATGCGCTGGGCGGACCACTTGTGCTCTCGCCGCCAGACCTCGATCTGTTGGATGACACAGGCGGCTGTCGCGGTACTGCTGTGGTGGGGCGTCGAAGCACGGTCTTGGAGCCCGGCTTCGCCATGGCGTCTCCACCGGTTGACCCACTTCGAAGCGCACGCGCGTGAGATGCCCATCTCGGCAGCTACGTGCGCGATCGGCCGGGTCAGGCACCGATTCACGAGCCGGCGTCGACCTTCAAGGCTCAACGGAGCATTAGCGTGCGTCACTTGGCAGCCTCCACATTCCGTACCCGCGGGGCGATCATGCGCAGCGTGGGCAGCATCACGAGGAGTGCGAGAGCGGTCAGCGCGGTCGCTGCCCACACGGGACCAAGGTTGCTCGAGCTCTCGAGCGCTACCGCTCCGAGCGCCGGACCAGCAGCGGCCCCGATGTTGAGAGCGGCAGTCGCGTAGGAACCACCCATGGTGGGCGCTTCCGATGCTGCGTAGAGCACTCGAGCGATCATGGTGCTTCCCACAGCGAATGCCAGCATTCCCAGCAGGAACACCAGGACGAGCAGCGGCACGGAGTGCCCAGCAAGCACCGCGAGCAACAGCCACCCAACTAACAGGAGCGGCGCGGCCACAACGAGGAGCGTTCGCGGGTGCTGGTCAGACAGTCGCCCGGCAATGCTGACTCCCATGAAGGACCCGATGCCGAACAACACCAGAGCCACCGGTACCCACACCTGGCCCAGACCCGCTGTCCCGGTCACGACCGGCGCGAGGAACGTAAACGCGGCGAAAGTCCCGCCATTGACCAGCGCAGCGAGCAGCATCGCCGTGAAAAGACGGGGCACGCGGAGCTGCGCCAACTCGAAGGCGAGAGACAGGCCATCGTTGGCTTCGTCCTGCGTGTCTCTCGGCTGTGGACGGATCCCGGTGAGGATGCCGATTGCAGCAGGAACGCACAGGAAGGCTACCGCCCAGAACGTGGCCCGCCATCCCAGCGCCGTGCCAAGTAGAGCCCCCGCGGGAACACCGGCGACCATGGCGATCGTGGTGCCCGAGAGGAGGATGGCAAGAGCGCGGCCCTTCCGGCTGGGGGCCACGAGGCGGGTCGCGGTGCTGAGTGCAACGGCCAGGAACCCGGCGTTAGCAACCGCAGCAACCACACGAGTTGCGAACAGCACGGAGAAGGTCTCGGCAGTGGCGGCGACGACGTGACAGGCAGCGAAGATGACCACGCACCCGAGCAAGGTGGTCCGGGCGGGCCACCGACGGGTGAGAGCTGCCATGGCGGGCGCACCGAGAATCATCCCGACCGCAAAGGCAGAGGTGAGTAACCCAGCTGTGCCGACAGAGACACCGACACTGGCGGCGATGTCTGGCACGAGGCCAGCAAGCATGAACTCAGATGTGCCCATGGCAAAGACAGCCAGGGCAAGCAGGTAGAGGGCGAAGGGCATGGAGGGCTCCGAGGAACGAGAACGAAAAGAGGGAAACGTCTCGTCACCACGGCCAGCGCCCAGGGAGCTGCCCAAGAGCCCGCTCAGCGCACAGGCGCAGGCGGCGGGTTAAGGACTCAGGAGGTCTGGGGGGCTGACGGTGTGACCGAAAGCCCCCTGAGTGTCTGATTCAGGGCACGCCATGCTCCTCACCCTACCGACGCTCCCTCAACACTGCACATCCTTTGCGCGCGCCGCGGCATCGTCATCAACGTCCTGCCCCGCAACATCTAGATAGCCGCCACGGACGATGCCAAGGGTTCGACTGTCAGTCGAGACCGTAGGTCTGCCAGCTCGGGTCGCCTCATTAGCTGCGTCATCTCGTGGGAGAAGATTGAGGTGCTCTTCTGCATCTCGGAACGCACGTGAGGAGGTAGTTCCTGGAGGATGTCGCGGCCGGGTAGATCGATGTAGTGATAGGTCACGATGGCGCTGTAGACCGTGTCGAACGGGACTGGACCGAGATCTCGCGGGTGGATTGGGATGACGATCCCGCGATCGATGCGATCGGACATCCCGGGACGGTTGGCCTGGTAGAGAGTGGGATCCATGAACCTCCCCAAGAGGGGGATCCACAGTCCCATGTGTCCGGTCCACTCCAGCCTCGTTCCGGTGTCGGTGACCGACGGTGTGCGTGAACCGACGTCGACCGTTGCCTCGGGCCACTCGACCGTCGCGCGGACAACGACTGGCTCGCTGTCGACGCCCCAGTCGGCGAGGACCGTGCTGATCCCGTGGATGGCATGGAGGCAGTGGTTCGCGGGGTTGTTCTTCGCGAGTATCTGCCAGGCGTCCGATAGCCGAGCGAGGAGCTCAACTTCGGGGGCGGCTGTGGCCCGCCGCCGCGTGGCCGGTTCGGGTTGTAAGCCGGAGTGAAGGCTCCGTGGTTCTGAGGCTGTGGTGCCCGGCTCCTACGAGCCTTCTCCTTGTCCTTCACCTTCTTCCTCTTTCGACTTACCGGGCTCATGAGGTCATTCCCTTCCGTGTTCTTGAATGCGGTTTGAATGCGTCATCTCGCTGGCTGGGGCCGCGGCTCCATGTAGTCCTCGAGGGTGAGGTCCTTGGTGGCCTCGTAGGTGAAGGGGAACCCCAGGCCCTGATCTGTGGCTCGATCGGTGAGCAGGAGAAGACCCTCGAGTGGCCCGACGTGGGTGACCTCCTCGGTGAGCGACACGTCCTCGATCTGGCCGCTGGCATGGGTCAGGCGGACCGTGGTGACAGCCTCCCTGCGGTTGCCGATCGGCTCGCC
This sequence comes from Brachybacterium avium, assembly GCF_002216795.1. Taxonomy (NCBI): domain Bacteria; kingdom Bacillati; phylum Actinomycetota; class Actinomycetes; order Micrococcales; family Dermabacteraceae; genus Brachybacterium; species Brachybacterium avium. The sequence goes on from NZ_CP022317.1 coordinate 23,750, forward strand.
GAATCCGAGGTGTGCGCTGGTGATCGGGTCGGTGACGTTCATCGGTGCTCCCAGGAGGTCAGCGTGGTCAGGACACGTCGGTGACGACGGTCTGGTACTGGCCGATGCGCAGCTGCTTGGACGTGGTCAGCTCGACGGGGATCGTGCCGGTCTCACCGGTGTTCGACTCCCACTCGACGCCCCAGTGCGCGGTGATGTTCACGGTATACAGCCCATCGGGCTGTTCATCGCTCATCTGCTCGTAGACGTGTCCGCAGTCGGGGGAGGGGTCGATTCCGGTGCCGGGGTATTCGGTCCCGGGTCCGTCGCACTCGATCGTGGTGCCGTCGCCCATGTCGATCGACATGCCCGTGAACTTGGCCGTCGCGGTGACGGTCACCGCCCCGGCGGAGGCGCTGGTCGTGTTCGGACCCGTCGTGGTCTCCCCGGGGTTGGCCACCCACAGCCACACCGGCAGTCCCACGGCGCCGAGGGTCTCGGTGTCGTTCGGTGTCGAGGCGATCTCCGGGGCCTCTAGCCCCATCTGGGAGACCGCGGTCTGCGCGAGCTCGGCGGGATCCACCTGAGGCGCGGCCGGCTCACCGCCCTCCTGAGGCGCGGGATCCGGAGCGGGAGCCGCCGGCGCTGCCGGATCCGCAGGCTCGGGCTGGCCCTGGGTCATGCCGTCGAAGAAGGCGGTGGGTCCCCCGTTCTGCCCCTGCACGTACGCGCCTTCGGGCTGATACGTGGCTCGAGAGCCGTCGTCGAGGATCTCGACGTTGTCCGGGCGGCTCGAGGACACCGAGGACGGCGACCCGCTTGAGTAGTTCCCGACGCTGGTCCGGCCACCGCTGCTGACGGAGGTGGTTCCCCTCTGCCGCCGCCTCCGGAGGACTTCCCGCCGCCGCCAGAGGACTTGCTCCCCCCGCTCGAGGAGCCGCCGCCCGACGACTTCCCCCGCCGGACGAGCTACCACCCCCACTAGAGGACTTCCCGCCCCCGTTACCAGGGTCCTTCACCTCGACCTTGACGTTCGCACTACCACCATCGTCACCGAGGTCGAGGTCAACACCCCCTTCTGCGAAGGCTTGAGGGAGGAGCAGGAGAGCGATCGATGTTGCTGCGGTGCCAACAGTCAGCCGGCGAAGTGCGCGTCGCATGTCGTCTCCTCGTCGTAGTAGCCCTTCTGCTGGATCATCCACGGCTCTGAGCTCGACTCGCGAACGAGCTTGAACTGGCCGACGACTTTGAGACTCGCGTTGTTGATCTCAACGGGCTTCCCATCCTTGGTCGCCTCGAATCCCGTGCCGTCGTCGCAGAACTCAACCGTGGCGGTGGTGTCTTCCTCTTCGGTGACGGTCCAGTTGGTCAGCTTGCGCTCCCCAGTGATGACGGCCCCGGACTCTGCACGATCTGCGTCGTCCGTCTTCTGCTTCTCCGCGAGCTCGGGGATCAGGAAGTCATCTGCGTAGCTGGTGTCCTTCCAGCCATCGGCCGCGGCTGCATCCGAGGCCTCGAAGTACGCCTCGACACGTTCCTGGGGTGTGGCGTCGGCGGGGTCGGCCGTGGGTGGGGCCTCCTGGCTGGTGGCCGTCGTGGTGGGGTCCTCCTCGCCGTTGCTGCTGGTGCAGGCGGCGAGGGGAAGGGCGAGGAGGGAGGCCATCGCGATCGTGGTGAGTGCTCGCTGTCGGATCATCGGGCGGTCTCCTCGGTGGCGGGGGATGGGGGTGGTCATGGGGGCCTCAGATTGCGATGCGGTGGGCGGCGGGGGTGGTGTACATCAGCGCCTCGGTCTCGGGCATGAGGTCGTAGTCGTCGTCGACGGCGGCGATCTGGGCCTCGAGGTCGTGGGTGATGCGCTGGTGGAGGTCGGGGTCGTAGGCGGCTGCCTGGAGGCGGTAGCGCCAGAGCTGCTCGTGCAGGGACTCGACGAGCAGGCCCCGCTGGGTGGCCCACAGGGTGGTCTCGATGTCGCCGGCGTCGAGGGCGCGCTGGGCGAGCTCGTGCGCGACGTCGAGGACGGTGTCGGTCATCCGGTACTGGAGGGTGATGGACCAGCGGTAGCGGCTGCGGCCGCCGCCGGCGAACGGGGCGCCGCGCACGAGCTTGAGGGCCTCGGCGAGCTGCTCGCTGGTGGCGTCCTGGTGCAGCTCGGCGATCTGCTGGATGTAGGCCCAGTCGGAGGTGATGTGGTCGTCGAGCGTGTAGGACCCGTCGGCGCCGTTGGCGCGGGGGAGGTATCGGGTGCCGTCGTCGGCGGCCCCGAGCCACTTGCGGGCGCGGGAGATGCGCTGGTGGCGGGTGCTGTCGGCGACGCGCTTGCCGGGCCAGAGGTCGGCGCGGAAGTCGTTCTCGGCCTTGCCGGGCTGGAGGTAGATGTAGGTGACCGTCTCGGTGAGCTCGGCGAGGCGCTTGTCCTCGAGGGGGCCGGTCGCGCCGAGGACCTCGACGGGGCCGAGTACGCGGATGTACGGGTGCTCGGCGGGGAGTTCAGGCTCGGCGTCGCGCTGGGCCGCGGTGAGGATCGTGCTGGTGGAGGGCTGCACGATGGCGACGGGGTGCAGCGGCGCCGCGGGAGCTTCCTCTGTGGCCAGCTGCTCGTCGGAGACCTCGTCGGTGGGCTCGAGGGTGGAGGCGGCGCCGAGAGCGCGCAGGACCGCGTCGTAGTCGGCGTCGGTGAGGTGCTGGGGGTGGAGCTCGAGGCCGAGGGGCTCGAGGCGTGCGGCCTCGAGGGACTCGATGTGCATCCTCCACTCGGACAGGTCGGTGTGCTGGTCGCTGGAGATCACGGCGACCGCGATCTGGGGGCGGGCGTCGACGATGGCCTGGAGTCGGCGCTTCTCGGTGAGGGAGAGGTCGGTGCCGATGATGATGATCTCGGGGGTCCAGAGGTCAGTGGCATCGCCTGCCTGGCGGGCGTGCTGCGCCGAGTCGTGGCCGAGCTCTTCGAGGACCTCCTGGTCGCGCTCGAGCTTGGCCTCGAGGTCGTCCAGGAGCTCGGTGACGGTCTCGCGGTAGGTGATCCGGCCGGAGCCGAGGGCGTCCTCGAGCTCGGGGCAGACGCCGACCGTGGTGATCGCGAGGTCATCGGCCCACTGCGACGTGGCCAGGGAGACCGTGAGGGCCCGCATGACGGGCATGGAGGTCTGGGAGGCGGCGTGGATGCCGAGTGCGGCGAGGTGCTCGAGGTCGACGAGGATCTGGTACCCGTCGGAGTCGGTGCCGATCGTGACGAGCGCCGGGTAGGGCGCGACGATGTCCGCGATCGTCTCGTCGTCGGCCAGGGCGGCTGTGCGGGGCAGCAGCCACGTGGCGGGGTCATCGGTGGCCTCGAACGGCGCGGGCAGCTCGTGGGGCGCCGAGGCGTACAGCTCGAGGTGGTCATCGGTCAGGCGCGCGAGGCGGACATCGGGAAGAGTCTGGCCGTCGCGCAGCTGGAGCGCGGAGAGGGTGCGCAGAGCGCGGTCGACGAACCCGAGCACGGTGGGGTCCTCGATGCGGGTGAGGCGGACCTGGTCGAGGTCGACCGTCGCGGCCTCGGGGATCCTCTGGTCAGCACGGCGCTTGCGCTGGGTGTACAGGCGGCGAGCCAGGACCGCGCCGAGGATGCTGGCGGCGAAGATCGAGCCGACCCCGGTCCACGGCACGGTGGAGGTCTCCTCGGCCTCGGCGCTGGGAGCCGATGCAGGGGCAGGGGTCTCGGCGCCGGCGGGCGCGGCGTCGGTCGCGGTATCTGCCTGCGGGGTCTCGGCGGCGGGAAGCGCGTCGCTGGCCGCGTCGACTGCCTGCTCGGCCGCCTCGGCGGCGCCGGCGGCCTCCTCGCTGGAGGGCGCCTCCTCCTGATGGGAGGGCTGCTCGTCGGCCTGGTGCGTGGGGACGGCGGGGGCATCGGTGGGCACGCGCAGCGTCCAGCCGATGTCGATCTGGTCGGGGTCCTCGAGGTGGTGTCCGCCGGGCTGGGTGATGTGTGCGGAGCCTTCGGCGATCTCGGGCCACCGGTCGGCGTCGCCGAGGTGCTCGTCGGCGATCGAGCTCAGGCTCTGCCCACGCTCGACGGTGACCGTCTCGTACTGCTGCTCAGCGCCCTGGGGAGCTGTGTCGATGGCGGGGACGCCGGGGATGGTCAGCTTCCATCCGGGCTCGAGGAAGGGGTCCTCTCCGACGCGGAGCGCGCCGCCGTCCGGCTGGATCTTGCCGTCGTTGGCCTTCACGATCTCGCTCCACTGGCTGCCGGAGCCAAGGTGCTTCGCGGCGAGATCCCAGGCGGTGTCTCCGGGCTGCACGGTGATGACGAGGTCCTCGGTCGTGGCGGCGGAGGTGTCCTGCTGGGCGCTCTGGGTCTCGGTGGACGGCTGCTCGGCGGGCATGGCGGGGGCCTCTCCGGTCTGCACGGCTGGTGCGATCTCGGCCGGGGTCTCGGCCATCGCGGCGGGCGCACCGAGCCCGGCGATCGCGGCAACGAGGACGGCTGCGGCGCCCTGCTGGGCGCTGAGCCCGCGCAGCTGCGGAGTCGGGATGTGGCGCATGCGGGCGATGACCTCGACCACCACGGACAGGGTGAAGGTGGCCCAGGCGATCCACCCGATCCACACCACCACGAACAGCAGGAAGCCGATCGAGTCGTTGGTCGTGAACAGGTGCGCGACGTCCTCGGCGCCCGGGAGCTGCTGCGGGATCGGGTTCCCGTAGAAGGTGAGCAGGGCGAGCGGGATCCCGCCGATGAGGGCGGCGAGCACGACGAGGGCGCCGAGCGCCTTAAGCGGCTTGATCATGGGAGGACCTCCGTCTGTCCCTGGATGAGGTCGACGCGTGCGGTGCGGGTCGCGGAGACCGAGTGGATGCCGATGAGGCCGAGGAAGACGGTGTCCTCGGAGCTGGTGACCGTGACCTCGATCGTCGTGGGGTCGATGACGCGGGCTGAGCCGGTGGCCCCGGCCTGCGCGAGGTAGCTCTCGGCGGCGGTGGCGGCGCCGCTGGCGCTCAGCTGCGCGGGCTGCGTGTCCGAGGGGAGGGACTCCAGGGGCTGTGCGCCGACGCGTGCGGCGTCCTGCGCAGTCGCTGAGGCCTCCGCGGCCGCGTTCATCTTGGCGCCGCCGTCGACGACGAGGCCGATCACGAGGAACAGGGCGACGACGATGACGATGGCGAGCTCGGAGACCTCGCCGCGCTCGAGCTGCTTCCGGATCCGGGTCATGACCGCTCCCTGTAGGTGTCGAGGGGGCTGGTGGACTCGACCGTGATCGTTCGCGTACCGGGGAGGCCGGGGACGGGGATCACCTCGGCGTAGGGCAGGGTGCAGGTGATGGTGCTGCGGACGGATGAGGTCTGCCCGGGGGCTGTGGTGAAGGCGGCGGCGTCGACGTCGACGGACACGTTGGTGCAGGAGATCCCTCGCTGCTGGAGCTCGCTGGTGAAGGCTCCCTCGACGCGCTGGACGGCATCGGCCTGACTCGTGGCCAGGGATGCGGCACGGGCGGAGGAGTGCGCTGCGGTGGTGACGGCTTGCTGGCCGGTGGCGAAGCTGGCGACGGCGAGGAGCACGCCGAGGATCAGGAAGAGGGCGGGGGCGATGATCGCGGCCTCGGTGCTGGAGGATCCGCGCTCGAGCTCGAGACGGGTCATCGACTCGCTCCTCTCTGTGCTGGGACACCTATAGTGTGCACGCTGGCATGTTTAGTGTCAACAGCTTTACGGAACGTAGTGTTCGGTGGGGATGGTGACGGTCTGCTCGATGGCGGGCAGCTCGTACAGGGGGATGAGGGACAGTGCGCGTCCGCGGACGGTGACGGTGATCGCCTGGTCCGTCTGCGATGAGGTCACGGTGTAGTCGCGCAGCACACCGTCGGCGTTCACGGTGAGGGCGGCCGTGGTGGCCTCGGTCGAGGAGCGATTGGACTGGTAGGTCGCCGCAGCTGTTGCGCCCTCTCGGGCGGAGTGGACGGCGATGCTGCGTGCATGAGCCCAGATGCCGACCTGGATGATCAGGAAGACGATCACGAAGACGGTCGGGATCACGATGATCGACTCGGCGGAGGAGCCGCGCTCGAGCTGTGCTCGGCGTCCGGGGTGTCGTCCTCGTCGACCGGGAGGACGGCAGCGCTGAGGGGCCGAGCGTTGGCTCGGCCCCTCAGCACGGACCCAGGTCACGAGGGCAGCTCGCCGATCTTGCTGTAGACGTAGGCGCCGATCGCGGCGACGACGGCCAGCGCGAGCGTGACCAGGGCGACGGTGACGATGATGGTCTCGGTGCTGATCGCGCCGACAGTCGCCGACTGACGCGCGCGCTGCGCGTGGTCGCGAACGAAGCTGGTCAGGTACGAGATGAGGATCTTGAGGGCTTCCATGGGTGTGGGTCCTTTCCGGGTCTACCCCTCTACCGCGGTTTCGGACCCGTCGTGTGACCGGATCCTCCCAACATCTTTACAGGTGCCGGGGTATGGCGGTAAGGGCGTGGCTCAGTACGACAGGAGATTGAGGATCGAGGGGGTGATGAGCAGGGCGATGAACGTGACCGCGAGGATCGCGAGGGGAGCGACCATGCCCTCGCTGCGGGCGTTGGCGACTCCCTGCTCGTCGCGGAGCTGGGCGTTGCGCATCGAACGCGCGCGTGCGTGAAGGTTGTCCTTGATCGAGGCTCCTTCCTCTCCGGACAGGCGGATGATGTCGGCGATCTCGTTGAGGTCGTTGACGCCGATCTCTTCTCCGAGCTCGCGCAGGTCATTCCAGGCATCGGTGCCTCGCAGCCGCGAGCGTTCGATGAGCTGACGGATGCGGGCGAACAGCTCGTGGTCACCGATCGAAGCGGCCTCCGTCATCGCCTGCGCGGGGCCGGCGCCGCCGTTGCGGGAGAGAGCGACGAAGTCGACGTAGCTGGCGAGGACCTTGGAGTAGTGCTGCCGCTCCTCGGCAGCACGCTGACGGACCTCGAGGTCGGGCAGCAGGAAGAACACCAGGGCCAGGACGAGCATCGCTCCCACGGACCCGACGAGGGGCAGGGGGATCTGAGCGATGTAGGCCAGTGCCGAGAGGATCGCCGGGAGGGACAGGCCGAACAGCGCGGCCTTGGCCTTCTTGCCGTAGAACGTGCGGCTGCTCCAGCCGATCAGCGCGAGATCTCGGCGGGGAGTGACGATCAGGGGGAGCTGGGTGAGGGTGCGCTCGGCCCAGGCGCCGAGGCGCTCCTCGAATCCCTCGGGTTCGGCATCGGGGCTCTGCGAGGCGTCAGGAGCCGCGGTGAGCCGCTCGACCGCTGAGGACAGGGCCGGCTGCGTCGGCATCGCGGCTCGGATGAGGACGAAGATGCCGGCGCCGATGGTGGCTCCGACGAGCAGGACGATGGGGGTCATCGTGCGCCTCCAGTGGTGCGAAGGATCCGTCGGCCCTTGGGGGTGCGCGAGGCCATGTTCATCCACCACAGCGATGCGAGGAACGCTGCGGTGAGGACCGAGAGGATGAGCTGGCCCAGGAGGGTCTGGTACGGCTCGACGTAGGTCGGATTCGCCACGAACAGCAGCAGCAGGACGACCACGGCGATGATCGTGATGATCCGTGCGTTGGCGCGGGGCTTGGCCCTGTCGGCCTCGATCTCGCGCCGGGATGCGACGTCGTCGGAGATCATCTCCGCTGCCCCGTCGAGCACCTTGGCGAGGCCGGGCCCGCGCCGGAACGATCCCAGCAGGAGGGAGCCGGCGAGAACGTCCCCTGTGGGATCGTCCAGGTCGTCGGCGAAGCTCTCCAGCGCAGTGCTGATGGGGACACCGGCCTGGAGTCGGGCGACGAGCCGGCCGACCTCGCGCTTGATGGGATCGGCAACCGAGGCCCGGGAGGCGATGATCGCCTGCTCGAGGCTGGCCTGGGCGCCGAGCACGGCGCTGAGGGATCGCGTCCACTCCTCGAGGGCGTTGAGCCTCTCGATCGGGGCCTTCTCGCTGGAGCGGGGGACGATGTACGGCAGCAACAGGGCGAGGGCGGGAAGTGCGGGCAGAGCCACGAAGTACCCGGTCACCAGCCAGAGCAGGCCTCCGAGGACGGTGGCGGTGAGGATCATGCCGCCGTGCCGTCGTTGCGTGGGGGTGAGCCGTCGGGAGCGCTTGGTCTTCTCGGTGACGGGCTGGGGGATCAGTCCGGTCACCAGCAGCCAGATGCCCAGGATCAGGGCGATCGCGCTGAGGGAGGCGAGGAAGGGGATCATCATCGGCTCCTCGGGGTGAAGGTGTCGGTCTCGGTGAGCATGTCGGCCATCTCGTGGAGCTGCTCGGCCAGCAGGGCGCGGTCGAGCTCGTCGAGCGCGAGCGGGTCGGCTTCGGGGGAGTGCCTCGCGGTGATCGCCACCGCGTACCAGCCCATGGCGTCGAAGGTGCTCATGAGATCTCCGGGAAGGTGGTGGGGTCCTCGCGCAGGTGCGGCCTGAGGTCGTCGTAGAACGGGGGCGAGAGGCGCTGGTGGATCTGGCCGTCGCTGTACTCCCACAGCTGCGTGGAGGCCACGCGCCCGTCCTCGCCAGGGCTGTACGTGGTGACGTTCGTGATCCGCCGGCCGCGGGGGGCCTGACCGGTCCAGGGGTTGGGCTCGGCCAGGGGGATGACACCGACGTAGATCGCGAGGTCGATGTTCTCGGCGACCTGGCGGCGGGCGAAGTCTTCCGTGACCCTGCCGTCCTTGCGGGCGAGAGTGACGATGCGCTCGGGGACGGCGGCGGCGGACTTCGCGTGGATCGTGGACATGCTGCCGGCACCGGTCTGCATCGCCTCGAACATCGCGATCACCTCCGGGCCGAGCAGCTCGCCGACGATGAGCCGGTCGAGGTTGTGGCGGAAGGATCGCTGCGCCCAGTAGTCCATCGGGATCTCGCCGATCGGGCGGCCAGCAGCGTCCTTCTCGCTGCTGCCGGGGATGGCCTCCCAGGGGATCAGTCGTGGGTGGCGTTCATCGCCGAGTTGCTCGAGGTGCAGCTCGTAGACGGACTCGATGGTGCCGATCTTCTCGGCGGGCTCGATCTCGTTGATCAGCGCGCGGAGCAGGGTCGTCTTGCCGGCGCCGCGGTCACCCGCCACGATGATCGACTTCTTCGCCCGGACGGCCGCGCGGAGGAAGGACGCGAGCTCGGGGGCATGAGGTCGAGGTCGACGAGGTCGGCGAGCGTGATGTCGATGAGGCGGTGAATGCGGATAGTCGCGATCGGCTTGGGCATCACCCAGCCTGTCGCCTCCAGTCGGGCGTTGTGGCCGAGGTTGAGCTCGAGGTTCGGGTGGGCGGGGTCGAAGTTGCGGCCGGCCTTGTGGGCGTAGTGGGCGAGCATGCTGAGCAGCTCTTCGTCGGAGTCGGCGATCGGGTCGACGTACTCGAAGGCGCCGTGGCCGGTGCGCTGGACGATGACCTTCTGGTGGCCGTACAGCTCGATGTTCTCGATCGTGTCGTCGTCCAGGAGGGGCTGGAGGCGTCCGAAGCCGAACACGGCCTCGAGGACGGCCTGGCTCAGCGCTCGGCGCTCTTCACCGGACCATCGCGCCTGCCCCTGGTTGATGCGCAGCCGCTCCTGGTCGTCGATGAGGTGGGTGATCAGGGAGATGGCCTGTGCCTTCTGGTCCTCGAGGGGGAGGTCGAAGGAGTCTTCGCGGGAGAGGTGCTCGGAGACGTCGTTGCGCAGGCGGGTGACGATCTTCCAGTCGGTGAAGCGCTGCGCCGGCTGTGGCTGGTCCGGCTTCTCGTCTTGGCGCACGAGGTGTGGTCGGGGGGCGGGGGCGGTCGGGACGATGTCCAGCGGGGCGTCGTTCTCCTCGTCCAGGCCGATCAGAGGCAGGCTGGCGAAGTCGGGCAGCTCGGCGGGGTTGGAGTTCATCAGGCGTCTCCTCGCAGGTTCTGGATGGCAGCACGTCGCTTCCTGGCAGCGGTGCTGATGGAGTCGGCCAGCGACCGCAGGGAGCGGATGTAGGAGCTCGAGTCGAACCCCCGGGGTCGGGGGCGGCCGTGTGCGAAGGCCGCGGCGTGCTTGGGGGCCCAGGGGAGGGATCCCAGCGACGGCTGCCCCAGTGCGCGCGATGCCTCGCTCTCGGAGTAGGTGTCGGGGGCGTCGATGGTGATGAGGTGCAGAGCGGGGGCCTCGATGTCGCCGGACTCGGCGAGCCGGCGGTGGGTGATGGTGCTCTTGGCGGCCACGGTCGCGGTGACCGTCGGTTGGAGCACGAGCGCGGTCACGTCGGAGATCTTGAGGATCGGTGCAGCCATGAAGGGGGCGTGGAACCTGCCGATGTCCACGAGCACATCGATGCCGGCTCGCTCGAGGTCGTACAGCGCCATCGCCAGCGCGTCCCACCTCGAGGAGAGTGCGCGACCTTGGAGGGGGTTGCTGATCCCGGGCACGAGCCGGCGGAGGGGCTCGGTGTCGTCCGTGAGGGGGATCGACTGCTCGAGCAGCTTCTCCTCGAAGTCCTGGCCGGGGGTGAGGTCGATGACGGTGCTCTGGGGGCTGATGCTCCCGGCGAAGAATCCCGCCAGGGTCGAGCTCACGCCGAGGGTGTCGGCCTCGAGGAGGATCACGTCGCGGGGCCAGGCGAGGGCCAGGCCGAGAGCGGTCGTTGAGACACCGGGGGATCCTGAGGATGAGGTCAGGGAGATCAGCACGTCACTCCTCCTCGGGGACCAGGATCACGCCGATGCGGCCGGTGGCCGACAGGGCTGTGAGCGTTCCGGCCTGGTCGTCGGAGACCAGGACGTCGACGACGTAGGTGCCGTCGGTGGACGGCTCTCCGAGAGCCTGGATCGTTCCGTTGACGGTGGGCGCGTCACCGCTGGGCGGGTCGTCGCCGGACTTCGGGGTGCCGACGATCTGGACGGGATCGCCCGGGTCGACGTTCTGGGTCGGGATCTGCCCGGGGGCGACCTTGATCCCGACGATCGCCGTGCCCTCTCCCGGCACGGAGGCGGCACTGACCTGGCTGGGGGAGAGGAGCGCGCCCTGCTCCAGGGAGGTGGTCGTGCGCTGTCCGACAAGGCTGTCGAGCTCGCTGCCGGAGATCACCGCGGACCCCGAGGGCACGTTGACATCGCTGGTGGTGAGGTCGTCGGCCGTGATGACCTGCCCCTCGGGGACGTCTGCTGCCGCGACGACGACCTGGCTGGTCGTGGACAGGCGGTCGGAGATCCACCAGGCGCCGAGCGCGCCGACGACGAGCAGGGCGATGCCGAGGGCGAGCATCCTCGGCCGGCGCCGCCGCTTGACGGGGGTGCCGGATGAGGCGGTGGGGACCGGATCGGGCGTCAGCTCGGTGGTCGACGTGTCGTCGTCCTTCTTCCGGGACAGCAGGGGGAGGGGCACGGTGGGTCCTTTCGGTCAGCCCTTGAGCCGGCGGAGGCTCTCGAGGATTCCCTCTTCGGTCCAGCCGTCGATGGCGTCGGCATTCTCGAGGAGGTAGGTGATGGCGGCGCGGGTGATGACGTGGTCCTGGAGCGACGGGCTGCGCTGCTCGGCCGGCAGAGGCTTCTCGGCGGCGTTGCGCGCGCTGTTCAGGCGTCGACGCAGACGGGCGATCTCGTCGATCTGCTCGGACCGGAGGCGGGCCTCCTTGCGCACGAGCTCGTCGTAGGAGGGGGTGGGGGAGGGCGCCGGGGAAGCACTGGGGGAGGTCTTCTCCGTGGTGGCGGTGGACTGCGGCCCGTCGTTCTTGCGGATGGTCTTGCGCAGCGACACGGTCTTGGACATGGGTGGCTCCTGGTGTCGTCGGGTCAGAGGGTGGCGATGGAGGACAGCAGCTCGAGCGCCGCGGCGTGGTACTCGCTGGCGGCCTTCCGGGCGTTCGCGCGGCGGCTGGTTCCTGCGGAGACGAAGACCCCGTCCTGGTAGGCGTAGGGGAATGCGCGGAACAGATGGATCGCCGACTTGAACACCGGCTGGTTCGCTTCGGCGAAGAACTCGCGTGCCGCGGTCTCCTGCTCGGGGCTGCGGGAATCGACCTTGGTCAGCAGCACCGAGTAGGGCTTCTTCGTAGGCACCACCAGTTCGTTGATGTACCTGTCGGCCGGCTCGAGAGAGAGTCCGTCGACCTCGGAGGAGACGAGGATGAAGTCCGAGACCTCGAGGTAGGCGGCAACGAGATTCTGCTCGTAGCGGCTGCCGGGGGTGTCGATGAAGACCAGGTCGTAGTCCGCGGCGATCTCGGGGACGCTCCCCAGCTCGGCAGGGTCCGAGAGGATCGCGATGTCGAACGGGGTGTTGTCCTCGCCGACCTGGTCGACCCAGCGGCGGAGCGATCCCTGCTCATCGCCGTCGATGACGAGGACGCGCTTACCTGTCGCGGCGACGGTGGCGCCGACCTCGGCCACTGTTGTGGTCTTGCCGACGCCACCTTTCTGGTTGCAGACGGTCACGATTCGGGTGGTCATGGGGTGGCTCCTTCGGGCGGGTGTAGTCAACACCTTACCGGAAATACGAGGTTACGAGAACCCGAACCTACGAACCAGCGTTCTCGGTGTGTCGGGATCCCTCGGTGGCATGGTCGTTCACGATCTCTTCGGCCAGCTCACGGCGCCGGGTCTGGTCTGCATCGATCTGCGCCTGGTGCCGTTCGATGAGGGCGCCGAGGACTTCGTCGATCACGTCGTAGTCCTCGGCGACCCGGAGCGCCGAGTGCTGGGCCTTCGTCAGCTCGAGAGCGATCGGCACCGGGCACCGGACCAGAATCTCGTCCTGCTGAGTGACCTCGGTGACCTGTCGGTCCAGTTCGCGGGGCAGCGGCTTGGGGAGGCGGGTGAGGGTGAAGAGTCCGCCGAGCACGACGAGCGGGAACCACCAGAGCGAGGTTGCTCCGTTCAGGTACAGGTAGCCGGCGGCTGCGAGGGCGACGATGGTGAGGGGGATTAGGAGTCGGGCATCGGCCCGGGCGACCGGCTGGAGCCGGTCGTGTCGTGCGTGGTGGCGTTCGATGAGCGCGGCGGCACTGCCGCGGGTGATCGCGGCCCAGGACGGGGGCATCGCCTTGTTCTCGGAGATCAGGATCGCGGTGTCTGTGGGGTTGGCGGAGAGGTGGACGCGCTGGGGGTTGGTGCTCATGCCGGGGTCTCCTCGGTCTTCTGCGCTGCGGTGCGCAGCTGCTCGTTCTCGTCGAGCAGTGCGAGGTACTCGCGGGCTGGGACGATCAGGTTCTTGTCGTACTTGGCGGCGTGCTCGGCGCGGGCGCGTTCGGTGGTCATGAGAGGTCTCCTTCCAGGAGCGTGAAGAGGTCCAGCTGGGTGGGACGGTCGTGGTGGTCGAGGTGGCACTGGCAGGGGGAGGGCTCGCTCTGGGCCTGTTGCGTGGTGGCCGCCGTGCAGCTGTCGTGGTGACCGTGTTGGCAGGCGGGGCAGGCAGGGATGAGCGTGGTGGCGCTCACGAGAGCTCCCGCGGGCCGAGCTCGAGCTGCCGGTCGGTGCTCTCCGTGACGGCGCGGGCGATGCGCTGGGAGAGCCGAGAGGCGCGCTTTCGGACGGCGGCGGGGGTGAGGTCACCCAGATCGAGGCTGTCGAGATCGATGCCGGTGTCGGGGGAGTAGATCGCCAGGAGGAACCGCGCCTCGTCGAGGGTGATGATCTCTCGGTCGCGCGCCCAGGCCAGGCTCTCCAGCAGATCGATCTGGCTCTCGTGGGCCGTCGCGGGGCGGGTGAGCCGGGCCTCGAGCTCGACGACCGAGGGGATCTCGTCGGTCTCCGTCTGCTGCTTGCGCCAGTCGGCCGGCTGCTGCGTCATCCAGTCGGCGTCCATGGCGTCCAGCTGCGTGCGCACCTGCCCGAGGAGCCGTGCGGCCACGCGCGTGGTCTTCCGGCGGATCCAGGGGTTCTCGAGGGCGTCGTAGAAGACGTCGATCACGGTGCAGAACGCGTCGGCGCGGTTGTTGTTGGTGAACCACGTGAACAGGTGGTGGTTCCAGGCGAGCGATGAGAGGCCGGGCCGCATCGCGTACAGCAGGAGCTGGCGCGCCTGGGGGTCGGTGTCGGCCCGGGCGATGAGGGTGTGCAGCGCGTGGTCGGTGGCGTCGTAGTCCCCGCGGTGCTCGAGAACGGCGAACAGTTCACGGACCGTGGTGGCTGAACCGACAGGGGCCGTGAGGGGCTGCTCGCGCATCGCGTCGAGGTTGGCGAGCAGGCCGGCGTTGATGGACTCGATGGTCGGCTGGGTGGTCTCCATGGTGGCTCCTCGTCAGGGGAGTGGACGGGTTGGTTCCACGCTGGAGAGAGGGCCTTGCCCTGGATCTTGCCCGCGGGGGCAAGAAGACGATCGGGTTTCTTGCCCCTCGCGTTTCTGCTGGTCAGACGGGGGTGCCGTTGTAGCTCGGGGGGTGGCGGAAAGTTCCTTCGGATGGGTGGTCACAACGGGGTGCGCTGGACGCGGTAACGGGGTGACACCGATCCGGAGGAGATTCCGATGACCACCACGCTCGACCTCGACGTCTCGTACGCGGCGCTGTGTGCTGCGGGGGCTGTGTGCCGTCGCGAGCGCCGGCTGCGCGCCTCTCTGGCGGCCCTGCTCGCCGACCCGCGAGACGTCGGCGCGTGGGCGGAAGTGCGCAGCTGCACGCGCCCCGAAGAGGAGCAGCTGCTGCGTTCGGATCTCGCTCTGCTGGAGACGGTGTCCCAGAGCGGGAGTGCGGGGACGGGCATGGGTGGCTCCCCCCGCACTCCCTTCCCCGAGGAGGAGTCGTGCTGACCCTGTGGCGCAAGAAGACCGCCCCCGACCCCGAGAGCGACGCCCCGGATGAGGCGGCATCGACCGAACGCGACACCCCTGCGGATGAGACTCGCGAGAGCAAAGCCGAGCCGGACCTCGCCCATGGGTGGACCAACGGGGAGCGGCTCAAGTCGATCGCGGCGACCGGCGTCGTCGTCGGCCTGTGCCTCACTGGCCCTGCCGCTCTCGGCCTCCACTTCTTCGGGAGCGACCCCGCTCCCCAGACGGCCGCTGTCGAGGTCCAGGACCCGGCTGCCTCCCAGCGCGTCTCGGAGTTCGCCACGAGCTTCGTGACCCAGTACCTGACCGCGGCACGAGGCCAAGAGGATCAGGTGACCGCGATGCTCGCCCAGGGGGCCGGCCGGCGGCTGAGCCTGCCGGAGAAGCCCTCCCCGATCGGAGCCGCAACCCCCGGCGAAGCGGTGCAGACCTCCGACGGAAGCTGGGTCGTCACCGTCGCGGTCGACCAGCCCAGCGAGACCGGCGCCGCTATCCGCCGCTACTGGCAGGTGCCGGTGCTCACCGACGAGGCAGGCGGCATCGCCGCGGCCGGGCTGCCGTCCCTCGTTGCCGCGCCGACCGCCGGAGACCTCGAGGTCGACCAGGGCGACGCCATCAACGACTCCGCCGTGCAGGACACCGTCACGGCCTTCATGCAGGCATACCTCACCGGGCAGGGAGAAGTCGCCCCTCTGACGGCCCCCGAGTCGTCGCTGAGCGCCGTGCAGCCCACCCCGTTCCAGGAGCTGTCGATCTCGTCGCTCACCACGACCCAGCAGCTCCCCGAAGAGCCAGCCGAGGGAGACCTCCTGCGAGCACAGATCTCCGTCACTGCGACCGCAGCTGACGGTGGCAGCGCCCGACTCGACTACACGGTCGAGCTGCGCTACCGCGATCGCTGGGAAGTCGCCGCGATCAACCCCACCACCGCAGGTCCCACCACCACCACCACAGGAGAGCAGTCATGAACGACCTCATCATCCAGGCCGCCGGCGTCATCCAGACGGACGGGACGCTCCAGGCAGCCGGATTCTTCGATCAGATCAACACCTTCGCGGGGCTCGCGGAGGAGACGGCCAAGGTCTTCTTCGGGGCGGGCTTCATCGTCGGCGCCGCCATCCAGTGGGTCAAGAACAAGTTCTCCGTGGCGAGCGGCATCGCCGGCATCTTCCTCGCCGTCATCGGCGGCGCGATTCTCGCGCAGATGGACATGTTCCAGCAGTCGGCAGAGGACACGATCCCCGACGCGGCGCCGGTCGTGAACGAGTCCACGCTCCTGGAGGCGCAGCCCCAGCTCGAGGACCCGATCGTGCTCACCGTCGACGACCTGGGCTACGCAGCCTGATCCGCCATGAACGAGCAGCCGCAGGCCGTCGTCAGGTTCTACACCCTGGCCAGGAAGATCCCCTTCCTGCTGGGGAAGCTCGGCGACTGGGTGCTGCCCGGGGGCCCCTACACCCTGGCCCAGGGCGGCGCATTCATCGGGGTCGCTTTTATCGGACAGAAGACCATGCCGCTCTGGGCCTCGAACATGGCCCCGATCTTCGCCTGGATCCCAGTGCTCGTCCTCGCCGCCGCCAGCGCACTCGCTGCGGGGCACATCCCCCTCAAGGGCAGGAACCCGCTGATGATCCTCTGGGGCGTCATCGGCTACGCCGACGCACCGGCGTGGGGTCGACAGGCCGGCAACACCGTCGCCCTCAAGAGGACTCGCACGGTGAGGCACCGCAGTACCTCACCCACATGGCGACCGGCTCCGTCTGAAACCGCCGAGGAACCCCTCGACGAGGTCGAGGCCCCCGAGGATCTCGCCAGCGTTGTCCTCGAGCCCGCGATCGCGACAACGCCAGGGGCGGGCTCGGCCGTCGATTCACGGCCAGATGGCGGCCCCTCTCCTCACCAGCTCAACGAGGTGCAGCAGCTCCTTGCTGCATCGGCACAACGGAGGTAGCCATGCTCCACCCCGCTTCGATTCGCGCAGGGCATCTGATGTGGACCCGCCAGGGCACTTGCTGGGCCATCTGGCAGCTCGAGGGCATGTCCTACGGGATGCGCCCGGTCAAGGAGAAGGCAGCCGCGCGTGCGGCTCACCAGGCGATGTTCCGTGTCCTCACGGGGGAGTCGATGCTCCTGAGCGTCGTCGTCGCCCAGGATCCCGTGAGCATCGTGCAGCGCATGATCGAGGACGTCGACCTCGAGGAGCGCGAGGCGTGGGCCGAGGAGGCCGAAGCCCGCCTCGACGACCTCGAGGGAACCCAGGCCGGGGACCGTCTCTACTTCCTGTGCGTGCCGCTGCCCAACTCCGGGATCCGCAAGCTCACCGTCCCGCGAAGGCGGCGACCCAGAACGTGAAGGCGCACCTGGGGCTCCCTCACTACGGAGTCACCCAGCAGGAGATCACGTACCGCATGGGGCAGGCCTCGCGCGTCGAGGCGATGATCCCCAAGACGTTCTCCCCTCGACGCTCGAGCGTCGCGCAGCAGGTGTGGCTGGACTACCACCTCCAGTACCGCGGCATCGACGCCACAGCGTTCACCCACGAGGACTTCGAGAGCCTGGTGCCAGCTCGCCACATCGGTGAGCCCGTCATCGACGAAGGCGGAAAGTCGGACGAGCAGACCAAGGCGTCCAAGCTCAACCCCTTCTCCCACCGGTATGTGAAGATCGGCGACGAGGAGATGTTCTCGCAGGACATGGCCTCCTACCAGTCCATGTTCGCGCTGACCGGGCTGCCCGCGGGAGGTCTCGCGTGGCCGGGCTCGGAGATCCTCGGCGACATCGACTCCTACGTCCCCGGGGCCGACTGGGTCCTGCGGATGCGGTCGCGCTCCTCCGACGCCGCCAAGCGGGCGAACCGCACCGCGATGGCCAGGATCAACGACCAGCTGGACCAGCGCGCGAACGAGGTCGGAACGGGTCAGCACGACCTGGACGCCGCCGTGGACGCGCTCACCGCCCTCGACGAGACCCTCGCCCACGACCCCAACGAGGTCGAGATTCAGCCCGTGATCCTGTTCGCGGTCTGCTCGGACAGTGCCGAGGACGTCACCCAGCGCTCCCGCGAAGCCGTCAAGATCCTCCAGGACCAGGACTTCTCCGTGCGTCACCCCGCCGGCTACCAGGAGGACCTCTGGTGGAGCTTCGTGCCCGGCGCCGCCCTGACGGCGAAGGTGAACGAGTTCGCTCAGATCACCACATCCCGCGACCTCGCCGGACTCGTGCCGATCACCGTCGCCAAGCTCGGAGACGACAAGGGCGCCCTGCTCGCCGAGAACCAGACGTCGGGGTTGCTGTCGATGGTCCACCTCGATCTGCCGGGCATGCTCCGCTTGCGCGATAAGTCGGGCTGCATCGGCGTGACCGGAGATCTCGGCTCGGGGAAGTCCACCACCCTCAAGATCATCATCAAGGCGATCGTGGACTGCTGGGGTGGGCAGATCATCGCTACCGACCGCTCTGAGACGGGGGAGTGGGTCTCCTACGTCAAGACGCTCACCAGACCAACGGTCGTCGACCTCATCGAGCCGGAGTTCTCCGTGGACCCCCTGCGCATGTTCGATCCCGACCGCGCAGCCACCGTCGCGAGCAACTTCCTGGTCACGCTCCTCAACGTTGACCCGACCGACGAGGAGGGCGTGCTGTTGGGCAACCTGCTGAGCCAGGACTACCTCGAGGACCACCAGCTCGAAGGCCTGGGCGCGCTGCTCCAGCACCTCACCGAGCTCGGCAAGGACGACGAGGTCGCCCGGAAGCTCGCGGGTCAGATGAACGTGTACGCGCGCAAGCCCTTCGCACGGGCGCTGTTCGACGACTCGCTCCCGCCGCTGCCCTGGCGGGAGTCCTCGGCGATCGTCATCCGCACCAACCGGGTCGAGATGCCGAAGACGAACGAGCTCGACAACCCGAATATCTACAAGACGATGCGCCTGGAGAAGCGGTTCGGCCGTGCGGCCTACACCCTGATCAGCACCCTCGCCCGCGTGATCTGTTTCGACGACCCCACACGGTTCGCTGCCTACATCGAGGACGAGGCGCACAACGCCACCGGCAACGACTTGCAGGTCGGTGAGATGACCACCTTCGTGCGCGATGGACGAAAGCACTTCGCCGTGCTCGTCCTGGGCAGCCATGACCCCGAGGCTGACTTCGGCGACGAGACGATGCGTGGCCTGATCCCGATCCGGATCGTGCATCGCCAGGAGGACGAGACCCTCGCCAAGAAGTCATTGCGCTGGCTGGGCATGGATGCCGAGGACGAGGACCTGGTCAACGAGCTCCGCACCGACACCTCGCCCCAGATCGGCAACCAGGTCCCGCGCGAGCGTCGAGGCGAGGCCTACATGCGCGACGCCACCGGCACGATCGGCCGGATCCGCACACTGCTCCCTGCCGCCGCAGCTTCCCGAGAGGCCGCGAGCACCACCCCGAAGGCAGGCGTCACCCATGAGTGAAGCGCTCCCCCGGCTGCGCGAGTTGTTCATCCCGCACCACCTGCCCAACCTGATCCGAGCGATCCTCGCCCGGCCCCGACTGGTGATGTGGCTCCAGATCGCCCTGGTCGCCTACCTGATGATGTTCCTGGCGGCTCCGCCGGCGATGGCGGCGCCCCCGAACCCGCTCGAGGCCCTCGACCGCGCGGACTCCGCCGGCTACCAGATCAGCAACTACAACGTCGAGTACCTCATCGATCAGCTCTCCCTCGACGCCCCTGGTCAGAACATGACCGCATGGTTCGTGAAGTTCATCTGGGACGGCTACCGGTACGGGATCGGTGCTGCGGCACTCATCATCGATCTGGCCCTCGGCTTCGGCTGGCTCGACTACCTCACCTACCCCGTCGAGCAGACCGCGGAGGTCCTCGACAAGCTCCTCGACCAGATCCCTGCCGCCCGCGAGCTTCTGATCACCCTCGCCATCGGCTGGGGCATCACCCGCATGTGGCTCGGGCAGGCCGCACGCGGCCTCACCGACATGGTCGGAAGCATGGCCGCGTGGGGGATCAGCGCCGCCATCCTGGTCAACCCCGTCACCTGGCTCACCGGCCCCGAGGGCGTCCTGCCAAAGACCAAGGAGGCCGGCCAGCAGTTCAGCGCCCAGCTGGTCGACCCCGACGCCGCCGCGGGCGCCGCCGACCCCGCCGACGCTGCCGGATCCCTCGCGCAGCAGATCGCCACCATCTTCGTCAGGAAGCCCCACCAGTTCGTCGCCTACGGCGGACTCTCCGACGGCGGGGGCTGCGAGCAGACCTACAACGACAACCTCACCAGCAGCGGCAAGGACCTCGCCAACGCCATGCTCAAGTGCTGGCCGGACGCCGAGAGCACCATCAAGAACCCCTCCACCGTGACGTTGCTGACCGCGGTGATCATCGCCGTCGGAGCTCTCATCCTGATCGGGATCGCCGTGCTGTGCTCGGCGGTCATCCTGTACGAGGTCGTCAACATCCTCATCGCCGGCATCCAGCTCGTCTGGGAGCTGTTCCGCGCGGTCGGACCGGGCGGCTCCTACCTCGGCCTGTTCGGGCAGGGCTGGAACGTCGTCGAGTCCATCCTCGCGATGTTGTTCGTGATCATGATCAACGCCCTCTATCTCGGGGTGGTGACGTACACGTTCAACAACTGGGAGGAGGAGATGATCACGATGTTCCTCATCGTCGACGTCATCCTCCTGGTCATGATCGCGGTGATCCTCCGTACCAGGGCGAAGCTGCGCAAGCACTTCGAGCGGATGAAGGAGCGCACGCGGGCGAAGGGGAAGAACGCCCCGGTGCCGCAGCGGTTGCAGTCGATGGGGCGAGGAGGCTTCGCCGCGGGGGTGTCCACGGCCGCGGGCAGCAAGTTCGCGAACGTCGCCGGCCGCGCCGGATCCCGAGTGGCCCGCGGTGCTGTCGGCGTCGGCCGCCGCGCCGGCGGCATGGCCCTGGCTCCAGCCCGTGCCGCGACGCGAACGGTCTCACGGCCGGGATTCATGGGTGCACGGCTGGGCAGCGGGATGCTCCACAAGGCCGGAATCCACGACAAGGCCAGCCACCGCAAGATCCGGGGCGTCGCGCACTCCATGGGTGAGCGGAAGTGGCGGAAGAAGGAAGCGAAGAGGGCCGAGAAGCGAGAGATGCGGCAGGAGCGCCGGGTGCGCGGCAAGCACTGGACATGGGGCGGCGGCACTCGCGATGTCGAGCAGCGTGCCGCGATGCAGGAACGGAATCTGTCCGCGGCACCCGGCAATCGTGGGAAGCGGCCCCAGCGCCGCTCTTCGGCACAGCCCGGGCCCGAGCAGGAGCCTCGTTCATCGCGACGCAGGAGTTCCGCTCCCAGCTCGCGCCAGCAGGGCTCTGCCGACGCCGCGTCGCGCCGAGCGAACCCCGGCCCGGACTCGGCCAAGCGCAGCAGCCGATCGCAGACCCCCGCCTCCCGTCCTGGCGAGCGGGCTACCCAGCAGTCCGGACGCTCGCAGCCGGGCGCCGCGAGCGGGACCGGGGCCGCCAAGGACCGCCTGAACGCCAAGATGCGCAGTCGTGCGCGATCGACGGGGCCGCGCCCGCAGACGACCCGTCGCGTCCGCCAGGCGCGGGACCGCGCTCGCTCGTCGGCTGCATGACCCGCTGAGGGAGGTAGAGCACCATGAAGAAGATCCTCGCGTGGGCCATCGCCGGCGCCCTCGTGGCCGGTGTCGGCATCGTCGTCGGTGTCACGGCCGTGTTCTTCCAGTTCGCGTCTATCTCCTCGAGCGACTCTGACAGCCCGAACGCCGCCTGCACGGATACATCGGCCCAGGCCCTCTCGGTGGACACGTCGGCCCTCCCGGACGTCGCGGGGTACACGCCGGAGCAGCTCTCGGTCGCGGCCCAGATCATGAAGGCCGGCGAGGACCTGGGCATGTCTGAGCGCGCCCAGCTGATCGGTCTCATGACGGCGATGCAGGAGTCCACGCTCCAGAATCTCTCCGGTGGCGATCGTGACTCCGTCGGCGCGTTCCAGCAGCGGCCCTCGCAGGGGTGGGGCACCGTCGAGCAACTGCAAGATCCGTCCTATGCCGCGACCGCGTTCTTTCGCGGGGTCGACACCTCCAGGACCGGGCACATCCCCGGTCTCATGGACATCGACGGCTGGGAGTCGATGAGTCTGACGCAGGCCGCCTCGGCCGTCCAGCTCCCGGCGGAGCAGTACGAGGGTGAGTACGCCAAGCACGAGAGCGAAGCACGCAAGCTGATGTCTGAGCTCGCGGGCGTCCCCGTCGGCCAGGCCAGCGGCAGCCTCACCGACACCAGCCTCGGATGCAGCGCCCCCGTGAACGTCGCGGTCGGAGATCTCCCCACGCAGGAGCAGCTCACCCAGGACTCGGCCAACGTGGCGTGCCCGGAGGGCAGCACCGATCTCGGCGCCGCGTCCGGCGGATACCAGGGCAAGCGGATCCCCATCCGTCTGTGCTCGATCACCGGCACCGTGTGCACCGGCAGCGACTGCCGGTCCGGCGAGCTCGGCGGGAAGGCCCGCGGAGAGGTTGTCGTCAACTCTCTGGTCGCCCCCCACTTCATGAAGTGGCTCGAGGCGGTCCGCGCTGACGGCTACAACCCACAGTTCAGCTCCTCGTTCCGCAGCTGGGAGACGCAGGCATCGTTCTCTGGAGGAAACGTCGCTCGTGTCGGCTACAGCAACCATCAGATGGGCGCAGCCATAGACATTTCAGGACTCCCTGGCGGATACAACCGGCACAACTGCTCCGGATTTGCGGCAGACGGATCATGCAAGTCCAATGACCCCTCATGGAGCTCCTATCACAAACATGGTGTTGAGAATGGAGCGCTCTTTCACGACGAAGAATTTTGGCACCTGGAATGGGTGATCACCAGAGCCCCAGAGCGCGACGTCCCCTTCATCCCGGCTGCATGAGCTACCCAGAAAGCGAGCCCCTGTGATGCGAGTCAGCCTGAAATCCATTCTGGTCGTCGCGGCAGCTGTTCTGGGCATCCTCGCCCTGGTGGTGTTCAACCCCGAGAACCGACAGCAGCAGGAGACCTCGGAGCCCGAGGCCGCAGCACCCTCGGTGACGGCGGGATCACCCAACGAACCCGCGACCGAGCAGAACGCCCCGCTGGGGCCGGCGGAGGTCCCTGCCGAGGTCCAGGAGTTCATCGACAACTACGCCGACCCCGACGCCTCCGATGACGAGTGGAGCGAGGCCCTGGCACCGAACGTGACGCCGGCGCTGCACGCCTCGCTGCTCTCGAGCGACCGCGAGCTCGCACGAACAGCGGGGCACGAGATCCTCGACGTCAGCGATGGCCGGGTGTCGGTGGGGACGAAGACGGACGTCTCCTACACCCTCGAGTACGCCCAGCTCGAGGATGACCACGAGCACGACGGGCACGAAGCGGTGGGCCATCCGATCGTCACGGGGATCGACTTCACGGACGCGCCCGACGGCGCCGCACTGCCGCTGGGGACCGACGGCGTCGAGCAGGTCCGCGCTCCCGTCCAGGAGGCGCTCACGGCCGTTGTGGCGCAGCCTGGCGGGCAGAGCGATGAAGACCGCGAGCAGCTGATCCGTGACACCTTCACCAGCCCGGAGAAGGCCCTGAGCCTCCCTCGCAGCGTCGACGACGGCGCCGCCGTCCGGATCGGCAACGCCCACGAGCTGGTGCTCGCGGCCGAGGACGATCAGCTCGTGGTGCATGCGACCGTGCCCTACGCGCGCGACGGCGAGAACACTCCCACTTGGACCACCGTGACGATCGAACTCACCCGGGACGACACTGGCGCCTGGACCCCCCAGGACGCCCATCTCTGAGACAGGACCCCATCAGGGCAAGTTCACGAACCCCCAGGTCAAGCGCCAGGGCAAGGTGGATCGACGGTCCGCGATCGCAGACCACGCCGTCAGCTGACGAGGGCTGTGGGCAGCGCCTGAGCCGGGATCAGGCCTCCTCGAGCGGCCCGTGCAGCGTGTACCGGGTGATGGTCGCGGACCCGGAGTCGTCCTCATCGAGCCACCACGTTGTGCCTGCTGCTCCGCCGCTCTCGCGCACGGACTGCGGCTCCCCACGCCGTTCCCGGTAGACCTCCAGGGCATCTTCGTAGGTCGGGCACACCTTGTAGAGGTCGACCGCCGCATCAGGGGTCCCGAGGTTGCGGACCTCGAGGAGGGCGTAGACGTTGTGATCCATGGCCGCATCGTACGGCTGGCGATATCAGGGGTGCCGATCGCTCTGCTCGACGGGTTCTGGAGGGCCCGGAGAGAGGGGGGCAAGTGCTGGGGGAGAGTCTCTGGAGTGCGGGAGCGATGCTAGTCCAGCGATCCAGAACCTCTACGAGAACCATGTATCGCTGAGCCTAGCATGCGCGACCAAACGAGGTCCCGAACCTACGAACCTCCGAGGGTCCGAAGCCACGGGCCTGGGAACCTCCGAGGTCCCGAACCCACGAGGGTCCGAAGTTCCGGGGAGACGAGGTGACGAGCTCACGAAGCCGCGAGTCTCCGACTCTCCGAGATGAGGAGTGCACACCGGCGCAGGCCGACGAGCCGACACGGAACTTCTCCGCGGCGGTCACAACGACCCCCACCTGACGCGGTAAGAGAGTGACCCTCGTTCCAGACCTGGAGGACCTCTCATGACGCAAGCACCGGCGATCGATCGGAGACGAGCCGGCCGATCGAGCTCCCCTCTGCCCTTGGGCACTCTCGGGCCGGCGCGACCCTCATCGCCGGCGGCACCCTGATGATGAACGACGTCCCCTTGGTCGGCGCCGTCGCGTGCGTCGCCCCGCCGCTCGCCGTCGTGGGGTTCGCTCAATGGCGAGGCGCCAAGCGAAGGCAGCTCCGCAGTGATCTCGTCGAGGGCCTCGTCCCGCTCATGGGGATCGGGGTGGAGGTCCGCTGCTCGCGCTGGGCCAAGCGCGAGTACATCCATCCCCGCCCGGGACGGATCGAGGTCCGCTACGCCGCCGCCTCCCGCGACTGGGACCCGAAGTGGATGCAGCAGCTGACGGCAACTGTGGAGGCGCGCGTGGGCGTCGACTACAAGGTCGAGAAGCACCAGAGCGCCCGCAAACGCGTGTACCTGATCCCTGATATCAGTGAGGAGGAGATCACGGATGACTCGCCGCGTGCCGCTCTCGCCTACAAGGCAGATGTGGTGATCCGCGAGCTGCTCGGCAAGGAATCCAGCGCCACCTATTCGTGGGGAGAGGACGACTCCCTGAGTAGCATTCAGGTCGAATTCCCCAACGAGATCGCCGTCAAGCTCGTCAGCCGCATGAAGCGCCAGAGCGTTGAACGCGTCGTCACCGGCACCCTTCCCGGCCGCTGGCGCTCCTCCTGGGATATCGAGAATTCGACAGCGAACTTCCGGCTCCGCACGGAATTCCCCGCCGCCGTTCCCCACCCCAAAATCAACGTCACCGACGAGAATCGGTATCTCATCCCCAGCGCCGTCACCGAGGACGGCGACACCGTGTTCTGGGACCTACGCTCCACGGACCCGCACGGTCTGACCACCGGACGAACGGGAACCGGCAAGACCGTCGTGCTCCTCGGGACCTGCATGGAGTTCGCCGGCCGCAACTGGGCGGTCTGGGTCGCGGACCCGAAGCGCGTCGAGTTCCTCGGGATCCGGAAGTGGCCCAACGTCCAGGTCGTCGCCACCACCGTCGAGGACCAGATCGCGATGATCTGGGACGCCTTCGAGCTCATGGAACACCGCTACCGCCTGATCGAAACGGCCGGCGCCGACGAGGACGACTTCGAGCCCCTGCTCGTGCTGGCCGACGAGTACACCGAGTTCCGCAGCGCCGTGAACGCCTGGTGGTCCGAGAACAAGCACAAGGGCGCCCCCAGCAAGTGCCCCATCTTCAACGCCGTCGGCTCGCTCGCACGACTCGCCCGCAAGGCCCGCATCCACCTGCGATTCGGGATGCAGCGCCCGGACGCGGAGCTGCTCTCCGGCGAGGTCCGCGACAACCTCGGCGACCGCCACTCGCTGGGCCGCCTCTCCCCGCAGGGCGCACAGATGATGTGGGAGGCCGCCTACATCGGCACGAGCGTCCCTCGGAAGATCCCCGGCCGCGGAACCGCCACCGGCCCCGACGGACAGCCGGCCGAAGCGCAGGCGTACTGGACGCCGGACCCCCGCAAGGTCGCCCGGTCCCGCAAGGCCGGCGACATCGAGATCCTCGAGGGCCTGTACCCGACCTCGACCACCCACAAGCGGTTCACCTACGAGATCGAGGACGAGGACTCGCCGACCTGGCTCGACGACAACGACAAGCCGACGCTGTACACCCCGTGGGCTGCCATCACCCAGGCACGTCGCGTGCCGAGCCCGGACGCTGACCAGCACCTCACCCTCGACGAGCTCCTGGACGACCTGAGCAGCGCTCGCGAAGCGGCAGCCGGCGAGACCTCCGCCCCGGCCCCGGAGCCGCGCGAGGACCGCCATCTCCAGCTCGTGCGCGAGGACGAGGAACCCGACGACTACGGCCTCGTTCAGACCGTCTGCGCCGACCGACTGCGACCGGGAGACCTGATCGACGTCGACGGCGACTGGGTCGTGGTCGAAGAGGCCGTCGCCGACCCTGACGAGGAGGGCATGATCTCGATCGCCTGGCGCTCCGATGATGACGACGCCGGCGAGCTGGCGCTGACCGCTGACGACATGCTGGAGGTGCGACGGATGACCGAGGAGAGCGACTGACCTGACACAGCCCGCCGCCCGCCTTCCCCTCGACCGACCCCGGAGACACCATGAACTTCCCTCAGCACCCCGCTCTCGATCCCGGCCTGCCCCTCGTCTTCGTCGACACGGAGACGACCATGCTGGAGCCGACCCCGAAGCCCTGGGAGATCGCGCTCATCAAGCATGCCCCCGGGCAGCTCGAGGATCGGTTCCACATCATGCTGCGCGACCCCGACCTGTCCGATGCGTCGCCCGACTCCCTGCGCGTCAACCGCTTCTACGAGAGGCACCCCCGTTGGACCGGATCCGCTGCGCCGTCGGACATCGCCGCCCTGCACCCGAGCCACGACGCCGCGCAGGCGGTCGAGATCTTCACCGCCGGCACCGTCTTGGTCGGATCCAATCCCGACTTCGACGCCCGGGCCCTGGAGTGGCTGCTCCGCCAGCACGGGCTGCGGCCGCGCTGGCACCACCACACCATCAACCTGGTCACGTGGACCTACGCGCACCTCCTCGCACGGGGGGAATCGGTGAAGATCCCGACCTCCTCCTACGATCTCTCCCGCCGCGTGCACGTCGATCCTCCGGCAGCTGAGGAGGCCCACACCGCCATGGGCGATGCCCTCTGGACCGTGCGCTGGTGGGAGAACTTGACGGAGGCCCAGCGATGAGCCGGCGCGGCGTAGGCGCACTCGGCGGCCTCGTGGTTCTAGCTCTCGCGGGCGTCGCCTATGTGGCGCCCCCGGTGGAGGAGATCCTCCCGGACATCGCGCCCTCGAGCGGCAGCTCCCCGGCCTCGGCAGCCCAGGACGAGGACGTGGACGCAGACGCTCTCGCAGGCGCCTCGAGCCGCCTAGATGCGCTCACGATCGCCGAGCTCGGCCACGGGGACGACTACGAGCGGGACCTGTTCGGACAGCGCTGGGCAGACATCGACCGCAACGGCTGCGATCAACGAAACGACGCTCTGCGCGCCGGCGCCGCCGAGGTCACGACCAAGCCGGGGACCCACGGCTGCGTGGTGCTCGAGGCGACGATCGAGGACCCCTACACGGGCACCACGATCGACTTCGTCAAGGGCGAGAACACCGTAGATATCGACCATGTCGTGCCGCTCTCGCGTGCATGGCAGCAGGGAGCCTCCAGCTGGCCCGAGGAGCGCCGTGAGGAGTTCGCCAACACCTCGGGCAACCTCCTGGCGGTCGACGCCTCCGCGAACCGGTCCAAGGGCGATCGAGGCCCGGAGGAGTGGATGCCTGATGCCGGCCGCTGCGGCTACGTCATCCAGTGGATCGACGTGAAGACCGAGTTCGAGCTCAGCGTCTCCGCGGAGGAGAAGTCCGCCCTCGAGGACGAGCTCGACGAGTGTGAAGGGAGCCTGTGATGGACAAGGACTGGGAGTTCGTGATCCTCGTGTTCGGCGGCCTGGTGGCCGCGGTGTTCCTGCTGCCGACGCTTCTGCCCGAGCTCGTCGCCAGCGCGATCGCCAAGCTGCTCAGCTGGCAGGTCGTGGTCCCATCAGCCGAGGCGCTGGTGTCGATCCCCACCACCGGGGTCGGATTCGACCTTCCTCGCCTGCTGGTGGGGGCCGGGGTGCTGCTACTGGCAGCGTGTGCGGGGCGTGTCGCTATGACGCGCCGTGCTCAGGACTGACGCTGCGCGCTGGGCCGGCTGTCCCTCCACGCACGCACCTGCTGGCGGTCCCAGAGACGGGAGCGGCCGATCTTCCGCACCGACTCAGGAAAGTCCTTCGAGAAGTCGGTGTCGCGTCGCTGGTAGCGCGTGACGGTGTCGAGTTTGACGCCGAGCTCGGCGGCGACGCCGGCCCGGGTCAGCAGTCCCTCAACCTCGAGGGTGTCTCCCGCGGCCGCCTCGGCCACGGTCGACCGCATCCGCTGGCGCTTGTCCTGCCACGAGCGGATCTGCTGGAGACTGAACAGAGGGCGCGGCCCGGTGTACTTGACCGGCTTGGGGAAGTCCGCGTGACGACCGAGGTAGGTCCTCATCGACCCGTAGCTGAGCTCGAGCTCGTCGGCGGCCTCTTGGAGGGAGACGAGCCGGTCGGAGGGGTCGACCGGTGCGCCCTCCTCGTACCGCCGGACGGCCTCGGCATCGTACACGTAGGAGTTCGCGCACATGCCGCAGCGCGCGACCGGGCTCGGGAAGTCGGCGTGCTTCGAGTGCTTCCAGAGCGTCGTCGCGGTGACGTCGAGATCGTCGGCGAGCACCGAGAGCGGCTGCACGGTGCGCGTCGTTCCGTTGGCCGTCGCCGACCCGTCGCCGGTCTCTTCCCAGCGCTGCACGGCGCCCAAGTCGTAGAGGAGACCGCTGCCGCACTTGCCGCAGCGCACCGCGGGCGCGGGGAACCCGTCGCGCTCGGCGTGCTTGCGCAGCGTGCGCACGGTGATGCCGACACGCTCAGCGATGGTGGCTAGGGGCTGGGGCTGATCCAAGGGGGTTCTCCTCGTGGGGCACGAGAAAGCCCACCCTCCAGGAGGAATCATCTGTCAGAACGAAACCACGGTGGAGGGTGGGCCTCTCAAGGGTACAGGTCAGTAGGTCAGGATGCCTTCGACAGCTGCGGGGCGAGAGGCCGAATCTTGTCGAGTCGGACGCCGGAGAAGTGGTCATCACCGATCATCCCGACAGGAAGCTCCGAGTAGCCCAGGCTCTTGACGAGAGCCAGGGCGTCAGCGTCTTGGGTGACGTCGATGTAGCGGTACGGGATGCCCTTGCGACGGCAATACTTCACGAGCTGGTCGCAGCGAATGCAGTCGGGCTTGCCGTAGATGATGAGCGTGTCGGCCATGGGGTGCTGCCCTTCCTTGGGAGAGGTGGTCACCCTGTTACCGCGTCTGAGGGGTGCTGTTGTGACACTCCCACGGGTACGAGATCAGGCGGTGGTCGACTCGCCGCCGGCGGTGGAGGCTCCTTTCTCGAGGGTTCGTCGTCCACCTGCAAGATTACTCGCTAGTGCCCTCAGTGTCAACAAGCAGACGGGTCGCCTCTTGGGCGCGCTCGATGTACGCCTCGATCTCGCTGAGCTCGACGCGCCACTGGCGCCGGCCACCGATCTGGATCGCGCGCAGCTCGCCGGACCGCACCAGCGCGTAGGCCTGCGAGGAGGAGATCGAGAACATCTCCGCCACCTCGCTCAGCGGAACGAACCGGCGGCCGAGCGTGGGATGCGGTGAAGGTGAGGGGCTCATGTGCTCAGCGAAGCCGCTCGGCGAGGTCGCAGCAAGCCGGGGTCGCGAGTTGTGGATAGCCGGCGGCTACTGGCTCGAGGGTCACGGGCGGTGTCGCGGGTAGCGGATCCCGGCGGGGGCCGGCGGGGCGTTGAGGTACTCCGCGAAGGGGCAGCCGCTGAGGTGCGGGCAGGAGTCCACGGCAACGTTGCACGGCGTGCACAGCAGCCCGCGGACCATGCTTGTCGCGTGATCGTGGTCGATGACCGTGGAGAGCTGCTTGTGGCAGGCCCCGCAGGAGAGCCCCTGGATGCTCCGCAGCTCGTCGACGATGCGCACCATGCGCGGGGTTCGGTGGGTGTGGGCCACGGAGTCTGTGCCCCATCGTCGGTCCTCGGGCTCGCAGCGCAGGTTCTTGGGCACGATCTCCGGCCGCACGCTCAGCCTCTCCCGCCGGAGTCGCACTGGGGCCCGGTGGGTGCCTCCTCGATCGCAGGTGTCCATGCGTCCGTCGCTGCGAAGGTGGTAGAGGCCGTCCTCGCCCTCCTTGGCGTGGTCGCGGCTCCTGCTCGGCGCGTCGGCGCGGCGGGGGACCCCGCAGGCGAGCAGCGAGAGCCGCGCGATCTGGTGTCCCCTGCTCAGGTCGGTGTCGAGGAGGTCCGGATAGCGGCCGAGCCCGTAGCCGGCTGCCGGCAGCAGGGTCGTGATCCGGTGAGCGGGGAGATCCTCGAGGGACGTGATCGGGACATCGCCGCGCCGAGCGTGAACTCGAGCGTCGCCGAACTCGAGGAGCTGTGCAACGGTCCGGATCGGCAGCGCGTAGCAAAGGGCGAGGGCGTCGATCGTGAGGCCGCGGTGGCGGTGAACCCACGCGAGCCCGGGGGCCAGCCTGCGAAGATCACGCGTCACGCGGGAGCCTCCGTATCGAGGTGGGAGCGGTAGTCCATGTCGCTGTCGAATGGGTCCGGTGAGATGGGTGGTTCAGGTGGTAGTTGCCCAGACCAGCGCGGATCCTGCGAGCACGCCGGCGAATGAGCCGTAGACCAAGGCTCTACGTCGGCTGTGCAATCGGGTGGCGAGACGGTCCTCGCGTGCGGCCCTCAGCCATGCGTAGCAGTTCACGACGAGACCAGCAGCGCCGAGCAGAAGGATGAGGAAGCCGAGAGCTGTGAGCGGCGGGAACATGCGGGGATACCTTCCAGAAGGATCGGCAGTGCGTTGCAGGAAGAGAGGTCTCTGGTCGTGATGCCGCGAGGCCAGCCCTCTTACCCCGCTGACGTTCGGCGGGTCCGCACGAGGGAGTCGACCTCGGCGTCCAACCAGGTGGCGGGATGTAGCGGGTTGCGCCGCCGGGGAGACAGGCCGTAGTCGCGCGCCTCTCTGAGGAGGGCTGCGACTCGGTCCTCGAGTGCACTCCTGTGCTCGGAGGTGATGGGCTGCTCTAGCGCTTGCAGGAACCCCTGCGGGGTGATCTGGAGGCCCTCTCCCGGGCGGACGTCGAGGTGCACGGCCCACAGTGACTGGCCGTCGGCGTGCTCGAAGTGCGCAGCCACGGGGTGCCGATGGGACGTGACGGTCGTTTCGGGGCGTCGCGCGAGAGCCAGGAGCGACTCGGTCTCGTCGTGAGTAGGCCAGTGCCGGGGGAAGCTCTCGGGAGAGGCTCCTCCAAGCTCGCCGTGGGCTGGGGTCTGTGGGATGTTCATCGGCTCAGCCTCGCAGTTCAGAAAATTCGGGGGGGGGGTGGGGGCACACTCCCCATGTCCTGCTACAGGACACTTGTGCTGTTGTTCGGGGCGACGTCGGTGTCGCTGGTGGGTGGTGGGCGGTTCCTCCTTCCTGGCATGCCTCTAGCTTACGGGGCGACATGCTTAGTGTCAACACTAAAGCGGAAATTGCTTCGGAAGATCTCCGATCCGCCGGTGTGCGCGGTCAGGTGTGCAGCAGGGCGAGGACCTCCTCGGCGAGCTCGCGCGGGCAGGGGTTGTCGCCGTCGCAGCGTTCGTCATGTGGATGGCGCGCGTACGCGTCGAGGTGCTCACGAACACGGGTGATGGTCGCGCGGAGCGCGGCGGCGTGCACGACGAGATCCCGTGCGATGTCGTCCATGGTCGGCTGCCAGGTGCGGATCTGGTGATGGCCGAACGTCGGGCGGCAGGTGACGTGCGGGCCGTCATGGCCTTCGGCACGGGTGCAGTGGAACTCGCCGAGGTGGGCGAGGAAGCCGGGGCACTGCGGGGTGGTCGCCGTGGCGCAGTACGGGCAGGGGGTGCTCATCATGGGCTCCTCGGGGAGGGCGAGCCCCGGGGGTTCCCCGGGGCCCGCGGGCGGGTCAGAGCTGGGCGAGGCGGGCGAGGACCTCGAGCCGCTCGCCGACCAGGTCGGCGGTCTGGGTGATCTGGTGGCGCACCTCGGCGGCCTGGTCTGCGGTGAGGCCGACGGTGTCGCCCGTCTCGGCGTTGAAGCCGGAGATGACGACGGTGCCGATGAGCGCGTTGCCCGCGTAGGCGCTGGCGAGGAAGTTGAGCCGCCCATCGTTGGTGAGTCCCTCGTCGTCGGCCCAGACGGTGATGTGCTCGCCCCGGTTGTGTGCGGGGGCGTCCAGGATCTCCACCGTGATGTCGTTGGCGCTGAGTGCCTGGAGCAGCTGGGGGAGGCTGGGGGCGGTGCCGTCGTAGTCGAGGGTCTCGATCTCGCCGGTGGGGGTGATCTGGATCAGGTGCGACATGGTGTCCTCCGTGGGGTGGTGTTTCGTTCTGACCTCTCCGAGTATTCCAGCTGCATCACTTAGTGTCAACAGCAAACCGGAAATTCGGAGAACGGGGGTCATCCGTCCTGGGACCACTTGTCGGCGAGCCGACGGATGCAGGCTGCTGCGCGGACGGCCCCGCCCCAGACGTTGCATGCGGAGGGGGAGTCGCCCCACATGAGGGCGTCCCAGATGTCGCCCGCCGCGGCATCGCGCGTTGCGTACCAGTTGAAGGCGCGGCACGCGTCACGGCACGCGCTCCGGACGTCGTCACGGGAGGAGGTCGGCGACTCGGCGATGGCGGCGAGGGTGTCGGCCACCTTGTTCAGGGCTGCCGCGTCGGCGGGGGTCGCGGGCGGCGGAGTGGGGCCGGGTGCGGCACCGAAGTGCAGTGCGGGCGTCGGCTGGTCCTCGGCGAGGTGGCGGGTGCTGGTGCTCATGGTGTCCTCCGTGGGGTGATTCGTCCTGACCCCTCAGAGTCTGCCTGACATACCCCTCAGTGTCAACAGCAAACCGGAAATCATGCGGCATGAGGATGCGGCGACGACCGTGGGGAGTGGTCGCCGCCGCAGGGGTGGTCACGGGGTGTAGTGAGCGTCTCCGTCTTCGTCGTGCAGGGCGTGCGATTCGGTCCAGGCCTTTGCCGCGCCCTCTTCGCCGAGTGCAGCGAGGAGGTCCGCCAGCGCGTCCAGTTCGGAGCATGTGAGCTTGCCGGACAGATCGTTGGCGAGCACGCCGTCTGCCCATTTGCGCGCGAACTCGTGCAGGGCGATCGACAGGTTGTAGCCGCCGTCGGTGGGGGCCGGTCGCGTGGCGGTCATGCGCAGTCCAGCGCGGGGCGGTCGGGGTAGGAGATCCGCACACATCCGGCGTCGGGCATGCCGAAGTCCTGGACCGGCTGCCAGGACGGTTCGAGGTGCTCGGTCAGCTCGGGGTCGTAGGTCAGGAATCCGCCGTAGTAGTAGATCCCGTCGTCGTCGTACATGCGGAAGCGCACGCGATGCTGGCCCGGCTTCTGGACGGCCTCGCAGAGG
Organism: Brachybacterium avium; assembly: GCF_002216795.1. Classification (NCBI taxonomy): domain Bacteria; kingdom Bacillati; phylum Actinomycetota; class Actinomycetes; order Micrococcales; family Dermabacteraceae; genus Brachybacterium; species Brachybacterium avium. Next base: position 57,063 of record NZ_CP022317.1, read on the forward strand.
CTCTCGTGGGCGTCGGCGGGGCCGAGGGTGCCGACGCGGCTGGGGATGATGCCGTCGGTGTTGATCTGGTCCTCGGTGATGGTCCAGGCGTACCCGGCGGCATCGGGCTGGGTGGCGCGCTGCTCGGCGGTGAGGGTCATCTCGCCGCGGCGGTGGGTGCTCATGGTGGTCCTCTCGGTCAGGCGGGCGTGACGGGGATGTAGGCGCGGGGCGAGTAGTCGATGGGGACAGGGCCGGAGGCCTCGGTGTAGATCAGGACGCGGCGCCGGAAGTTGAGGTCGATCCCCTCCTCGACCTTGGTGATGGTCGAGGGGGCCTGGCCGGGGAGGGTGTGGGTGTCGCCCGGCTTGGCGAGCGAGGCGAGCAGGAAGTCGTTCCGGGTGGCGGGGAGGTCGGCGTGGGTCATGGTGCTCCGTTCGGGAGGGGGAGGGGCGGTGTGCCGCCCCTCCCCGGGAGGGGGCGGTCAGTTCTGGCGGAGGGCCCAGCGGTGCAGGCTGTGGAAGTTGCCCTCCAGGCGGGTCCCGAAGGTGCGGACCACGTCGGCGAGGTCCCAGGCCTCGCCCCCGTCGGCGGAGGCCACGAGCGCGGCGACGGGGATCCGGTAGAACCCGTCGAGGTAGCGGGTGCAGACCTCGAAGGGGTCCCCGTCGCCGGGAGCGTGGCCCACTCCCTCGGTGCCGGTGATGGCGTAGCGCGGGCCGTCGCCTTCGCCGCGGTCGATCAGCCATGTCTGCTCGGGCTGGATCTCGTCGGCGTCGATGCCGAGGTGGGAGCCGATCGCGGCGCGCAGCGCGTGATCAGGGATGAGGGTGGCGGTGATGCCGCGGGTGCGGGTGATGGTGCTCATGGGGTCCTCCCTGGTGGGGTTCTTCGTCCTGACACCTCAGAGTCTGCCCGCTACACGCGTCACTGTCAACACTAAACCGGAAATTCTTTGATGGGGCCGTGGCCCCGCGGCCGACTGGTGGGTCAGCGCGGGGGATCGTCGTCGGTGGCGAGGGGGACGCCGAGGGCCTCGGCCAGGCCGTAGGTCACCGAGAAGCACGCGTCGTTCTCCCAGTCCTCGGGCGGCTGCGTGCGCAGGGGGTCCAGCAGCTGCTCGATCTCGCCGAGCAGTTCGGCAGGGTCCCTCGGGCCCGAGGGGTCGGTCTCCGGCGCCGGGCCGTCGTTGGTGGACTCCTCGTCCTGGTCGGGGGTGTCCCAGGCGGGCTGGGGGAACCAGGTCGTGTCGATCTCGTCGAACTCCAGGCCGAAGTGTTCGCAGATCTCGGCGGACTGGTGAGGGGTGGCCTCGGGGAGGTAGGCGGCGAGCGTCCGCACGGCGTATTCGGTGACGGTGCGGTTGTCCTCCATCTCCCATTCGGGGGTCGCCCGAAGGCGCAGGGCCTGGGTCATCAGCTCATCGAGGATCCGCCGGAGCCCCTGGGGGTCGGTGAGCAGCTCGGCGACGGCCCGGCGGGTCAGGGCCTCGGGGCCGGTGGCTGTGGCCGCCTCGGCTGCCGCGGCCTCGGCGGTGTCCGCGAGGTCGAGGGCCCATGTGGTGCGCGCCTCGTCGTAGGCGCTCAGCAGGTGCGTGGGGATCTCTCCGTGGGGGTACTGGGCCCGGAACTCGTCGTAAGTGGTCATGATCAGTGCTCCGTGTGCAGGTCGAGGCGGACGGTGTCCGTGAAGGGCATGACGTGCACGGTGTGCCCGCCGTCGGGGTCCCGGGAGACATGCACGGTGGCGATGGTGGCCCCCTCGTCGTCGATGAAGTCGACGTTGCCGACGTCCTCGGCATCGCCGTGCTGCATCACCTGGTGGACCTCGGCCCGGCTGCGCTGCCAGAGCTTGGGCTCGGCCCGCTGGCCGGTGTCGTAGGGCGTGAGGATCTCGGCCATGGTCAGCCCTCCGTCCGGTCGTGGACGGGGGTCGCGCCATAGATCGGCTCCAGGCCGATCTGGGCGTAGTAGTCGGCGATCCGGGAGTCCCCGGTGGCGTAGTTCCCGCCCGCCATGTACCAGCGCCCGCCGATCGGCTCGCCGTCGGCGGTGACGGGCACGAGGTGGGCAGTGGGGGTGCTCATGTTCCGGCGGAGGGCGACGGCGGGGGCGGTGGCGGTCGCGGGGTGGAGGCGCGACCGCTCGGGGCTGGTGGTGAAGGTGCCGAACTCGTCGATCGTGCCGATGATGGTCAGCTGGGCGTGCTGGGAGGTGATGCCGTTGGCCGTGGCGTCCATGCCGTTGGCGCAGCGGTAGACGTTCATCGTGAGGCCGTAGTTGGTGCTCATGGTGTCCTCTCGGGGTCAGTGGATCTCGTCGTCCTCGCCCCAGTGGGCGAGGTACTCGTCGAGGTCCTGGGCGCGGTTCTCGAAGCGCTGGGGGTCGAGGTCGGGCTCGTCGTCGTACATGGCAGGGGCCTTCCGGTGAGGGGGGGGGCGGGGCCGGTGTGGCCCCGCCCCGGGGTGGGTCAGTCCTGGTCAGCGATCGCCTCGTCGTAGAGGTCCTCGATGTACTCCCGCAGCAGCGCCGTGCTGAGGTAGGTGGGGCGGATGCCGAGGCGCAGCTCGTTGAGGATCCGCTGGGCGAGGTCGCGGGCGCGGCTTCCGCGGGGGAGCTCGCCCCGGCAGAGGATCAGTGCGTCGCGGGCGCTGGCGCGGTCCTGGAGGCGGAGGAAGTAGCGCGCGGTCTGGAGGTCGTCGATGGCCTGCTCGAGGCGGGTGGGCAGGTCGGCGGCGAGGCTGGCGGTGCGGGTGGTGTCCATGAGGTCCTCCGTGGTGCGGGGTTTCGTTCTGACCTCTCCGAGTCTGCCCGCTACACACCTCACTGTCAACACTAAACCGGAAATTAGTTTGTTGGGAGGTCCGGCGGAGGCGGGGTCTGGTGGTCACCCGCCCCCGCCGGAGATCAGTCCGCGTCCGGTCCGGGGCGGAGCGCGGTCACCTGGTGGCGCTGGGCGCGGATGGAACACCCGCCGGATTCGAGCGTGAGGGTCTTGGTGTTGGCGCGCTTGATGCGCCACCAGGTGCCGCCGCGGACCTGCACGAGGTCCCCGGCCTTCGCGGCGCTGGTGTCCAGGACCTTGCCGTCGGCGATCTGCTGGGCGCGGACGCCCTCCCAGTAGGCGATCTGCTCGCGCAGCTGCTCCATGCGGGGCGTGTCCGCGATGTCCTCGTGGGAGACCTCGGCGATGACGGCGGAGCCGCTGGCGACCGTGTACCCGGGCCGCTGCTGGCGCTCCAGCTTCCGCAGCTCGGCGCGGAGCTTGTCGAGGCGGTTCGCGGTGGTCGAGGGGTGCTCGGGCCGGGTGTTGACCCGGGCGGCGTTGGCCTTGCGCTCTGCCTCGCGCGCGGCCTCCCCGGCGTCGATCGCCTTGCGCATGTTCGTGTGGATCTTCGCGGCGTCCCGCCGGGCCCGGCCCTCGGAGTGGTGGCCGACCAGGATCGGCTGGCCGAAGGGGATGCCCGAGCTGATCTGATCGGCCGCGGCGTGGTGGGCGTCTGCGGCGGACTGGTGCCGGGCGGCCTTGGCATCGAGGGCCGCGGCCCGATCGGCCGCCCGAGCGGCCTTGTCCGCCTCGACCTCGGCCGTGGGCCGGGCGGTGTTGTCCACCTCGATCTCGACCTCGAACCCGGCTTCGCGCAGCTGGCGGGCGGTGGCTTCGATCTGCCAGCCGCGGGCGTCATGGTCCCGGGAACTGGGGATGTACCAGCTGCCGAGGTTGCGGGACCAGCGCCACCGGTTGGCCTTGAGCGCGTCCGCGGACCCGTCCCCGCGGCTCGTGCCGTCGATGAGGGTTCCCTCGGTGTGGGTGTGGGTGATGGTCAGGGTGGTCATCGCTGAACCTCCGGGGTGGACGGGCGCGCGGCGAGCCGCCGCATGGCGAACTGGAACAGGGGGTTGCCGGTGGCGCGGATGAGGTTCACGCGTCCGGCTTCGTTGCAGCGCTCCAGGACGCCTCTGGGGGCGTGGGGGCACGTGAGGGCGGCCCAGAGCAGGTAGGTGATCCTGACGTCCTCCAGGGCCTCCCTGAGGGCCTCTGAGGGCGTGCTCTCGGAGAAGTCCGAGTAGAGGGAGAGCCGGCGGCACACCCGGTAGACCTGCGAGCTGCGGTGAGTCTGCGGGGGAGCGGCGAGGTACTGCGCCATCTGCTCCGCGGAGTCCTCGGCGTCCGGGTCGATCCCGGCGGCCCAGTAGTGGAACGCGGGGAGCCCGTTGCGCGGGTCCTCGGTGAGGAACGAGTGCGTGATCCGGAGGTCAGCCTCAGCGGGCGGACGGGGCTCCAGCACCTGCTGGAGCACTCTGTGGATGGCCCGGGTGTCCGGGGAGGGGGCGGTGGACATGAGTCCTCCTGTGGTGGGTGTTTCGTTCTGACAGTTACCCACCGTAGGCCCGGCAACACCTAGTGTCAACACTAAAGCGGAAACACGAGAACACGAACCTACGAGATTACGAGACTACGAACCTACGAGAACACAGGGGAGGATCCAGCCGAACTCAAAAGACCAGGTCAACGCCTAATCCAGGCTCCACCCGTCACCACCCACTTACCGCACCCGGCACCGGCGCGCAGCGCCGGAGCACGGACGCCGACCGC
>NZ_CP022318.1 GCF_002216795.1 Brachybacterium avium
AAATCGCCGGCTACAGCGGCGACGCACTCCACAATGCAGCAGTCATCGCTCAAGTCGCCGAGGACGGCGGCTACGGCCGCCAGGGTCAGCTCATCGGCCTGATCACCGCGATGCAGGAAAGCGACCTCGGCCGCCACCCCAGCACCGCGACCCCTGACCAGAACGGCGACGCTGGAGTCTTCCAGCAGCGGACGCTACAGGGGTGGTACGGCAGCGTCGAAGAGGTCAGCAACATCACTTACGCGGCTCGCGCGTTCTACAACGGCGTGACCGCAGAGAGCTCCGGCGACTACGGCTCCGCCGGCGGCGGCAGCGGCTACGGCCACATCCCCGGCCTCAAGGACATCTCCGGATGGGAATCGATGTCCCTCACCCGCGCCGCACAGGCCGTCCAGCGCTCCGCCTACCCCGACGCCTACGCGCAGCACCTGGACACCGCCAAGAAGCTCCTGGCCGGACTTGCCGCCGCCGATGTCGACCTGGCCAGTGACGGCGGCGGAGAAGGTGGAACCACCGGGTGCGATGACGCGCCTGTGGCCGCCACCGGTGACGCCGCCGAGGCTCTCGATCGCGCCCGGGAACTGCTGGGCACCACGTACGTGTTCGGCGGCGGCGACAAGACCGGCCCCACCCAAGGCGGCGTCGACTGCTCCGGCCTGATCATGTACGCCTACGGTCTGGACACCGCAGACATCGGCCGCACCGCCCAGGCCCAGTTCGACTCCCTCGCCTCCACCAGCGTCCCCGTCGACCAGATCCAGCCCGGCGACCTGATCTTCGAGTCCTGGGGACGTACCGGCACCGCGGGCACAGCCGGCGCCATCAGCCACGTCACGATGTATATCGGAGACGGAAAGGTCATCGAGGCCTCCCGCTCCGCGATGGAAGTCAAAATCTCGCCCACGCGCTTCGCCGCACCCGCCTTCGTCGACGTCCGACGCATCCCCTCCTCCGACTCCCAGGAGGAGGCCTCATGACCCGGCACCGTCTCACCCTCACCTGCGCCGCGGCACTGCTCACAGTCACCGCCGGCTGCAGCGCACCCGCACCCGATGAGCAGAGCCCGACCGCAACCCCGGAGCCGACCGCTACGGAGGCCCCACAGCCCGCATGGGACTACAGCACGCCGACCCCATCCTCGGAGGAGTCGGACGAGGCCCAGGCCGACAGCCTCATCGACGAGGAAGCCGACCAAGACGCACGCGCCGGAGCGGCAGCCGCCGCCATGGTCACAGCCGAGGTATGGGTCCAAGGCACCACCCTCGACCAGCTGGACTGGAACGAGCAACTGATGGAGACCTTGACTCCCATCGCCCAGGACTCCTACCGCGACCGCTGGTGGGGATACCGCATCGTCGCCACCGAGATCACCGGCGAGCCCGAGCTCACCGCGGCGACGATGGCCAGTGCGACCGTCATCGTCCCCACCAACGCCGGCGACCTCACTCTGACCGTCACCCGTCCCACCCCCACCGACCAATGGCTCACCAGCGGCATCGAGCCCGCCACCACCGAGCAGTGACCCTAGGAGACATGCGATGACCGACGCCCAGATCACCATCAACCACGACGGCACCGGTTCCGTCACCGTCGACGGCGAGACCACGACGATCGCGGCCTCAGGGGCCGCCGAGGCGCGCCAGGAGGCCACCGCGCACATCGCAAAGCGCGCGGCCGAGCTCGGCCGACCACTTCCCGCGACCGCCGCCGAGAACGGCCGCACCTGGCCCCTGCTCATCGCGACAGACGGCACCGTCACCCCTCGCCCCCAGGACGCCGCTGCAGCCGCACGCCCGAGCACCGTCAGCGCACCGTCCGTCGAGATCCCCGACGCCCAGGCGGACCTCGATGTGGCTCACTCCCGCCCCGTCACTGGCCAGCCCGCGCCCTCCGGGGGGCAGCCGGCCACCGATGCCATCATCAGCGAGGTCCCCGGAGCACAGGACGACCTCGAGGCCACGCGCCCCCGCGCGATCGCCACCAAGGCCCCCGCAGCACCACGGCCCTCCGCTCCGGCGCCGCAGATCCCCTCCCCTGCCGTCGACGAGCTGCACACCTTCCGCGAGGTGCAGGCCGACGTCCACTCCTCCGTGACCCCGACCCAGCAGAACGAGAGCCAGCACGCCTCGGCCGTCGATCCGCCCACCGCTCCCGGCGCCGTCGACGCCGACCCTCGCTGGGCCGACATCGCCCAGCAGCCCGCCACGCACGGCCTCCGAGGCGCCCTCAACGGGATGGGGCTCAAGCTCGCCCCCGCAGAGGAGGAGCTCACGGAGCGGCGCGAGGCACTCCGTCAGGAGATCGCGCGCGAGGAGGAAACGCGCCGCGCCGACGAGCAGCTCGCTCAAGAGGAAGCGGTCCAGGAGTCCCGCCGCGCCGCCCGCGAACGTGCAGCGGCAGAGAAGAACCGCGCCGAGCGCGCCATCATCCAGACCCCCCTCGAGGAGACCAAGCACGTCCTCATCGCCAACGACAAGGGAGGGCAGGGCAAGACCAGTGCCACTTTCTGCATCGGCGCGACCGCCGGCCGTATCCGCGGCGGCGACGTCATCGCCTGGGACGCCAACGAGACGCGCGGCAACCTCGGCTTCCGCGCGCAGAAGGCCCCTACCGTGCGCAGCGTCGTCGACCTCCTCGAGCAGGCCGCCGACGACTTCACCACCGTGGAGGGCTCCAAGCGCTCCACCCTCGCCCGCTACACCCGCAACCAGGGCGACAACCACTTCGCCGTTCTCGCCTCCGATGAGGACCCCGAGAACCAGGACCTCGTCGACGGTGACGCCTTCGAGAAGGTCAACGAGATCCTCGGCCGGTTCTACTCCCTCATCCTCATCGACACCGGCAACAACCACCGCGTCTCCCACTTCCGCGCTGCCCTCGCCGCCGCTGACCAGCTCGTCATCCCCGTCTCCGCTGGCGCCGACGGAGGCCACGCCGCCGAAACCATGATGAACACCCTCGACCGCCACGGACTCGGACACCTCGTCAAGGGTGCCGTCGTCCTCCTCAACGACTCCGCCACCCGCCGCGGCGACGCCACTGGCATCGCCGCGAAGTTAGAGCAGCGCGTCCGAACCATCATCCCGATCCCCTTCGACCCCATCCTCGACGCCGGCGGCGAGATCGACTTCGACGCCCTGCAGCCCACCACCCGCGCCGCCTACCAGGAAGCGACCGCGGCGATCGCCCACGGCCTCGCAGACACCAAGGAGCACTGAGCCATGACGAGAACGCGATGGTCGCCGCGGTTCGCCTGGGGCAGGCGGCCGGGCGGAAAGTTCGACGGCTACGGGAGGGACTACTTCCTCCCTGACGAGAACGGGCAGACCGGCGAGGAGGAATACCTCTCCGCCACGCCCCGACGCGAGCAGATCGCCAGATGGCTACGCGAGGAACGCTCCGCCATGTTGCGCGCGACCCCGCTCGACAGCCTCACCGATCAGATCGCGTGGCGCATCGCAGCACGGACGGGCTACAGCGCCGACGACTGGCCCGCTAGCCCGGCGCTGCTCGAGGCGATGCGCGAGAGCTGCCACCTGTACTACGACTACGAGGACGTCATCGACTTGGAGGAGATGCGGGCTGATGCGGAAGGTCGAGATCCCGACCCCCATGCGTGGGCGCAAGAGCAGGCCGCTGCCGAGGCCGGTGATGCGGCCCTCGACGCCCTCGCGCGAGCTCGAAATCTCCCCGACGACATCCCGGAGGAACATCGACGCACGGTCGCGTCGATTGCCTTCGATACCGCAGACCGACTACGCCAAGACGTCGCGGACCGCCGCAGAGATCCGAGCGACGCGCAGCTCGCACGTCACGCGAACGTCGTTGGAATCCTCCACGACCCCAGCAACTGGTCACAACGCCGCCTCAAGAACACCGGATCGAGTGATGTGGCCGGAGGGGCCCAGGCCAAACTCCACGGAATGACCTCCCCGTGCGGCTGCGGCCACGTCCACAGGGGCACCCTCAGGTACCGAGGGCTCGAGCTCGCGGAGGATCTGCCGCCCTTCGAGTACGGAGACATCAACGTCCTCGAGCACTGGCAGAGCAGCACCAACTCTGGTGATCTGAGCTTGAACGGCGTGGCGTGCCACATCCTGCTGACCAATGTGCGTGCAGCGCCCGCCGACGACCGGGTCGCCTACCTCGTCACCAGCTGCCGAGACGACATCGTCATCGGCTCATTCCTCGCAACACCGTGGGAAGCCGATGCTCGCGTCGAGCAGCTCGCCCTCTTCGCTCTTGCGACCTGTGACCCCACGACCAGGCAGCGGGTCTACCAGCAACACGCCGCCGTCGCCCATGACCTCGCCAACCTCAAGGAGTGATCTCATGACGCTCATCCGTATGACCGACATCAACCTCGACGCCAACGTGCTCATCAACCCTGATCGCATCGTGCGAGTCGTCCCGAGGCACGGACCTCGCGGCCACGCCACCTCGGCACTCATCCTCCGCCTCACGCTCACCACAGGCGACCCGATCGACTGCTTCCCGCTCGACCCCCACGGGGGATTCGACTCCGCTGTCGACGACGAAGCCACCGCGATCACCAACCTGCAGCGGGCCGTGCAGCACGTTCGCTCGCACCCCGAGCTGCCACAGGGCGCAGCATCGTGAGCGCCACTCCCCACGTGCTCAGCGCGCTTCTGCGCCCTGCCCACGAGACCGCCAGGACCAGCACCGCGCCCGCGCTCTGCGGCGCCGGCCCGGGGCCCGCCCCCGGGGGGACGGGCCCCGCAGCCTCACTGCTGCCCGATGCGATCCGGACGGAATCCCGCCCATGCGTCCCCGCCCGGGGTCAGCACGACCGGAGCCTGCCGGAAGCCCGCAGCCTGGAAGGCCGCACGCTGCTCGTCAGTGACCTCCTCGAGAGGCACCTCCACGAAGGCGATGCCCGCCTTGGCCAGCGCTCGCTTCGTAGCGAGGCACGGACCGCAGTTGGGACGGGTGTAGATGGTGAGGATCTCGGTGTTCATGATGGATCTCCTGCCTGGGCTGTCCGGGTGGTGGCAGGACACAGAGGCCGCCTCGATCAGGCGGAGGAGCACCCGCAGGGCCGCAGCGCAGCGGAGGAACCGGGAAGCCCCAAGGGAGAGAAGTTCTCCGGCGAAGTAAGGGAGCTTGCGACCGCGTCGGAGAAGTTCTCGCCCGCCGTGGGCCGAGCGCAGCGAGCCGGTTTGCGGAACCGCCCGAGGTGGCAGCGTGGTCTGCTCACCGCCCAAGCCCTGGCAGGAGCCCGCACACCGCGATCGCCCATCACCGCACGGACCCCTAGGCACCCACTCCGCCGCAGCGGCATGAACAGGCACTGACCATGGACCCCCAGCACCACGCACACGCCGGCCAGCGCGCCACCGTTCACGGACTCGTCGATGCCCTGCTCGAGCACGCACGCTCTGAGCACCCAGACATCGCCGAATGGAGCGTGACTCTGAGCCAGAGCGAGAGCCTGCTCGTCCCCCGAGACTCCGACAAGCTCTTCCGCGTCATCGACGGAATCCCCGGCTACTACAACGGCCACGTCTACCGCGACGCCCTCATCCGAGGCGTCCCCGGATGGCCGGCCGACTGGATCGCCCTGACTACCCTCGCCAGCGATGCGACCTACTACGGCCACCTGCTCGACGGCGCGATCAGCGCTCACAGCCCTTGGGAGCGCGAGTCATGACCACGACACGCCCCAACTACGCCTTCATTTCGCGAAATCTGTGTAGTGTTGTCTCCATGGCGAGTAAGCACAGCAAGGTGGGACGACCCTCGAAGGGCCCACGCCGCACCATCGGTGTGCCTGCCCCCGTATCTCTCGCAGATCGAATCGCTCGGATCAAGGAGCTGACCGGCAAGACCATGGGCGAAATCGTCCTCGAAGTGCTTGAGCGCCACATGGACGAGCTCGACCCGGCTGCCTATGAGCATGGAGCCGCGCAGCCTCGCATGGATCTCGACGAGAGCAAGAGGACCGCATAAAAGACTTCGCCCCCGTACCTGTTGGCGCAGGTTCGAGGGCGATTCAGAAGTCTTCGGGAGTCAGTTACAGCTGACGACCCGGGGTGAGATGAAAGGAGGTATCTCTACTTGGTACCCCCAGAGTACGGGGGTCGCGTCGTCGTAGGCAAGTACGACACCACCGGTGTGTCCCGCGCCGCCTCCGACGCCACCCTCTCCCTCACCGACACGTGGCGGCTGTGCCTCGAGCTGCTGAACCAGCGGCCGTTGATCCGCCTGGCAGAGCGGCGCAGCACGAGCGTCGCCTTCCCCCGACGACTCGGCCGAAGGGTCGAGCGCTTCGCCGACGCGCCGCCCTCGCAGCCCGTCGCGGTCCACGTCTACGACGCCCACGGCCGCACCCGGTTCCTCCCGCTGGACCTCGACGCTCACGACCGCACGGAGGACCAGATCGTCGCTGTCGAGGACGACCTCGCCGCGGCGACCTCGCTCCTGGACGAGTGCGACTTCACCTACCTCGTGGACCGAGCCCACGGCGGCGCGCACATCTACGTCCTGCTCGAGGAACCCCTCGGCGCCCAGGACGCGCACTCGCTCGTGCTCGCCCTCGGCCGGCGCCTCCCCACGCTCGACCTCAAGCCCACGAGCAACGTCAGCGACGGGCTGATCACCATCCCCGGCAGCGCCCACAAGCGCGGCGGCCACCGCGAACTCGCGCACGCCGCCGACTCGGCGCGCGCGATCGCCGCCGGCCCCCACTCCCCCGCCAGAGCCCTCACACGCCTCCGTGCGGCTCTGGCGGACGAGCTCCGCGCACTCCTCGAGGAAGACCGTGAACGCGGCGCAGAGCGCCGCACACGGGCGCGTCAGGCCGGCTCGAGCGATCCGATCGCGGACGCGATCCTCGACGAGGAGATCCGCGCCGTGCTCGTGCGCGGCATCGGCCGCCACATGAGCACCACGTGCACCGACCTCGCCCAGCGCGGCGACTGGCGTGCCCACGGCTACCCCAGCGCCTCCGAGGCCCGCCGCGCGGTCCTCATGTCCGCGATCGCCACCGGCCTCACCGAGACCGACGTCCGCGCTCGCATGCTCGGCGAGGAGCCCCAGTGGCCCGGCCTCCGGTCCCTGCTCGAGCACAAGGGCCTGGACCGGCTCCGCGACGAGTACGCCCGCGCGGCCGCCGAGATCGCCCGCCGCGAACGCCAGAAATCGGGCCGAGTCATCGTGACCAGGGACGATAATGCCGTCAGCTCTGACACTAGCGCCAATACACACACCGGGGGCGGGGGGGATTCCCCTTCCGTGCACGACACGTACGGCGTGATCCGCGCATGGATCACGCTCGTGGAGCGCTACGCCGCCGGCGAGTACCCCGGAGCTCAGGGCTGGGACTACCAGATGGCACTGCGCGCCCTCGGCCAGGCCGCCAGCACAGTCGGATCCACTGTCACCGCCATGGGAGTTCGCTGGCACTCCGTAGCCCTCGGTGACTCCCGCACCGGTGCTGCCGCCCTCCTGCGCGCCCTCGCGGCCGAGGACGACCCGTGGGTGGTCCTCGTCGCCCGCGGCCGCGGGATCTACGCCGATCAGTACGAGCTGCGCATCCCCGACCGGCACGCCTCCCTCATCGACGAGCTGCGCTGGCGGCCCGGGAAGACCCAGGCCGTCCGCCCCGTGTTCACCGTGCTCGGTAAGGCCACCGGGCTGCTCTTCGAGGCCGTCGAGCGCGGCGCCACCTCACGCGCGCGCATCGCCCTGGTCACCGGCCTGAGCGACGACGCCTACCGCGACGCCCGCGACACCGCCCTCGCCTACGGGCTGATCACCGGCAACGACCGCGACGGCTACGAGCTCGCCGCCGACGACGCCCGCCTCGAGCGCCTTGCGCAGCAGCTCGGCGCCATCGAGGCCCGCGTCCGCCGCATCCACCAACACCGCCGCGAGCGAGCTGACTACTGGGCCAAGCTCGAGCAGCTCCGCCGCAAACGACCCTGGATCCGCGTCGTCCGCGACGTCGACGAGACCGACCCCGAGGTCGAGGAGACCCTCGCCCAGATGTACCTCGACTCTCTCGAGGCCCCACCGGTCCAGGCTCGGGAAGCGGGCTAGCACCCCCTGCACTAGACGCACTCTCGCCACCACTTGCACTGTATGCACTAGTGCAGTTAGAGTGCGGAGTGCTGATAGTGCACAGAGTGTATTTCCTCGACAGGAGGACCCATGCCCATCCCCACGCGCCTGGCGATCGACGGACTCTCCGTCCGCGCCTACGGCCGCCTCGACCTTCTCGAGACCCGGCTGGTCCACATCCTCGGATCCCTGGACCCCACCCCTCACGGCACGCGCGTCGCCGAGCACGCCGCGCTGGCCGTGGTCGAGCGCAGCGACAGCTGCGTGCTGCTGCACGACGGCCCCGGCATCGCCGGCGCCGCGCTCGATGCACTCACCCTGAGCGCCCCCGACCGCGCAGTCGTCATCGCCCGGCGCGGCGTCACCCCATGGCACGAGACGCTCGCCTCGAGCGGGGCCCTGGTGCTCGAAGGACCCGCCAGTCGCCTCCTCGCACATCTCGCCGACGCGGCGCTCGTCATCGAGCAGGCGCACTCCGCCCTCCCCCACTCGCCACGCATCGCCTGCGTGCCCGGTCCGATCCTGACCGCCGGCACCGCAGGCTCCAACGCACTCCTGGTGCGTCCCGACGTCGAGATCGTCCCCGAGCTCGACCAGTGGGCGCGGCGCCTCCACTACACCGCGCAGCGGCCCCGTCAGTACAAGATCGCGGACTAGTCATCCCTTGAATGCACTAATCGCGGCACGTGCACTACCTGCACTATCGATGGTGCGTGCATCGCTCTCCACCTGCCCGTGCGTGCTGTGCACCGCCTGCACGGTTCGCACTAGTGCACACAGTGATATAACCTGTTTCCATCGAGAGGAGCCCCATGGCCGTCTACACCAGCGCCCTGCCCAAGGGCGGGTCCACGAAGACCAGTACCGCAGCCGAGATCGCCCTGGCCCTGGCGCGCCGCGGCCTCCGAGTCCTCGCCATCGACCTCGACCAGCAGGGCAACCTGTCTACCCGCCTGGGGATCACCCCGGAGACGCCCATCGAAGCGACCGCCGCCGAGGTGCTGGATGCCTCCGCCACCCTGTGGGAAGCGGCCGAGCCGGCGCCGACCGCGCAGGGTGTCGACGTAATCGTCGGAGCCCACGACCTGACCGCCCTCGAGGAGCAGCCGCCGCCGGACCTGGTCACCAGCCTGCGTGACATGCTGCCGACGGTGGGGGGCCGGTGGGACCACGTCGTCATCGACACGCCCCCGAACGTCGGTGCCCTGACCATGGCGGGACTCGCCGCCGCCGATCACGTGATCGTCAGCCTGCAGGCCGCCACCGAGGCGTACGACCAGCTCGACCGCCTCGAGGCCGTGATCGCCGAGCGCTTGACGCGCCGCATCCGCCCCGGCCTGCAGATCAGCGCTGTCGTCCCGGCCATGGTCGACTCCCGCCGCCTGCTCGATCGGGAGATCCTCGAGCTCCTCGCGCAGCGCTACGGCGATCGCGTCACGCCGCCGGTGCGGCAGGCCGTCGCCGTGCGCGACGCCTACACCGCCGGCATGGGCGTGAGCGTCTATGACCCCGACAGCGCGGTCGCCGCCGACTACCGCGCCGCGACCGATCACCTGCTCAACCTCACGATGGGAGCCCACTGATGGCCAAGCCCAAGCGACGCAGCCTCTCCGAGCGCAACGCGGAGGCGATCGCCGGCGCCGTCGACGACACGTCGACCCATGAGGACGGGGAGCGGAGCAGCCCCCCACGCCCGAGGCGCCCGCACCGGCTCGGGCAGAGCGCCCCGCGGCCGTGAGCCCCGCGCCGCCGGCCTCCGAGGAGCCCACCCGCCGCAGCAGCGTCTATCTCACGCCGGAGGACCTGCGTGACGTGCGCTCGGCGTACATCGTCGACTTCGACCACCGGCCCGGCTCGCCGGGAAGCTTCGGCCTGTGGGCCGCCGGCGCCATCGGCGAGCTCGCCGCCCTCACCGTCGAAGAGCGCCAGACCGTTCGAGAGAGACTCGGCCTCGCGGGCGCCGGCGCGAACCGCTCCCAGCAGCTCCTCGTCCCCGACGACGTCGCGGATGCCGTCGGGGACGCCATGCGTCAGGACCGGCTCGCCGGCGTCGTCGACCGCTCCCGCAGCGTCTTCTACAGCTACGCCCTGCGCTGGCAGGCTCGGGAAGCAGCCCGCCGCGCCGGAATGGACCAGCTGCCCGAGCCTCCGGCTCGCCTGCCACGATTGGATCTGCGATGAACGCCGCCGACAACGCCGACGCACGACGGAGCGTCGTCGAAGACGAGCTCTCCCTCCTCCTGCTCGATCCCTCGCACGAGGACAGTCGAGGCGAGCCCGCTCGCGCGGACCTCAACGACGTCCCTGACGAGCTGCGCTAGAGCACAGACCCTCCGCCTTGCGGAGCCGGACCGCTGCGCGGGGATGGAATGCACCATGTGCATCGTTCGCACTTCAGCTCGCAGTGCGAGCGATGCATTGCGCAGTGACCAGCCAACCCTGCCACGTCGCCAGATCGGTAGGGGAGAGAGGTGCGCAGTGTGCTCCATGCCGAGGTGACGGGCCCCCGGGGTGCTGGATCGGGGGATCTTGACGCACTGGTGGGGGAGGAGCACACCCGGGTGGAGACCCCCTGCTGCACCTTCTGCGGCCACGCGGGCTCCATCACCCTCACCGACGAGGAGTTCGCCGACCTCGAGGCCGGCGCCGCCATCCAGGACGCCGCCGGACGACTGCCCCGCGCGGTCCGCGAGCAGTTCATCTCCGGGATCCACACGGAGTGCTGGGACTCCCTCTTCGGAGACCTCGAGGACTGACCAAGCGGAGCCCTTCCAGGAGGGCTCCGCTCTGTCCTGAAACGGAACTCGCGTGGCTCGTGCTGTCTGTGGAGCACTCCGTGCTCCGCGGAACGGCGCGAGCGGCTTCGCCACTGTCGCACGCACCGTGCTTTCTTGCCTGCTGAGGCCCCGCGCTGCGGGCGGTGTTCTGCGGCGGTCAAAGCTCCGCCTTCGCTCCGCTTCCCGCCACGTCGGCGGGGCTTCCAGCGTGGTCACCAAGCTGCTGCAGGCCCTCTCAGTCTACTCCGAGAGGGGACCCCGAGTGTCAACCCACGTGCAGGTCATGAGCCACTTTTTACCCTCGCAAGCTCGGGCGAAAAAGTCGCCCAAGACCTGCACTCTTCGGGGTTGACACCCACCCCGCTTCGGAGTCCCCAAAGGGGAGGTCCCGCAACAGCGGGGTCGCCAGGCGCTACCGCGCCAACAACCGAAGGAGCACACCATGACCCAGACCAATCTCACGCCCGCGCAGTTCGCGGCCTACACGCTCGCATCGCTGATGGAGCCGCTGCCTCGCGGCTTCATCCTCGTCAGCACCGGCAGGGGCGGTCTGTCCGCCATCTCCGGTGTCGATCCCGACGCCGAGTACCCGGCCGTTCCGCCCACGCACGAGTACTCGCAACTGGTCGGGCACGAGGTGGTGCTCACGGTCGTCAACGAGAGCGGGCTCAAGGCCGCGGTGCAGGACGTCGAGACCGTCGTCCGCCGGCTCGACGGGATCAACATCGCCGCCACCATCCTCGCCTCGGGCGAGTACCTGATGGACCTCGAGACCAAGCGCACCACAACGCTCGAGGCCGCCAGTGCATCGCTGCCGGCCTCGCTCGGCCGACCCACCGAGCTGCGGCGGTGGGCACCGGTTCGCGGCCTCGCCTTCGAGCCGATCGAGCCGGACGTCGGCGCGGTCGACACCGAGACGGTCGTGGACGCATGGGTCCACACCGTCGTCACCGGGCGTCGTCCCGACCAGGCACTGGTCGGGCAGATCGCCGCGGCGATCAGCGACTCGTCTACGCGAGACCAGTTGCTGCTGGCCGTCGCCCGGCTCGGGTTCGACGAGCTCGACGACGCCAGCGCCGACGAGGACGTCATGGCCGCGCTGCTGGGCGGACGCGGTCGCCCGCTGGGCGAACAGCTCGTCACCGGAGCACTCGCGGCTCAGTACGTGGCCGCTCACACCACCGACATGCAGGCGGCCGCGCTGCTGTACGCGCAGTCCAGCCTGCTGCTGTGGAGCGAGGCCCGCGCTCGCGCCGCACTGCACGCGGCCGAGACCGCGCTGCTGTACGACCGCTCGTGCTCGCTCGCGAACACGGCACACGCGCTCGTGAACACCCTGATGTACCCGGACTGGTTCACCGGCTGAGCCGGCAACGCGGGACGGGCCTCCCCGGCCCGTCCCGCAGTGCCCGCCCCCTCCGGGGCGGGCACTTCCGTGCTGCGCACGTCCTCGCGCTCCGCGCGAGCGAGGGGAGGGGCGACCCGTGCTGCCTTGCGAGCATTATGCGCAGACGCTCCGCGCCTGCGAGCTGTCGCTGCGGGCAACCCTGGCCGCCCCTCCCCAAGGCACTCGCTCCGCTCGTACGCACCCTCTGCACTACGCGCACTGGACGCACTATCCCTGTGGCCGTCCCCGATGACCACAGACATCGCACACTTCCGGGCGACGGCTCGCGCCGCCGCCTGATGGCGCCTGGCTCCGCCGGCCACTCACCTCGAGGCGCCGACTACCGCCTCGAGGCCCCTTGATTCTCCCCGTCCTCCTGGGCTTTCCACTGTGCACGCTCCTCGCTGCGCGCAACCCCGCTGCGCGGGGCCGGCTGCACCGGGAACTTCCCGACGCGCTGCGCTTATATCGCCGGGAACTTCCCGCCTTGCCGCCCTGCGGGTGCACTCCGCTCGATCACTGCGCCGTTCAAAAGCACCAGGAGGACGGGGAAAAAATGATCCCGGCCCCACACCACGAAGGAGCCCCACATGAGCACCAACGACACCACCACGCACACCGCCGAGGTGCTCGAGATCGGCAACTACATCCACGAGATGGGCCACCGGCCCGTGTGCTCGTGCGGATGGGTCGACCGCCTGTACCCGATGGGCTACCTGGACACGGCCCAGGCCGCCGCCGCCCGGCACACCGCCCGCGAGCACTGACCTCCCCAACCCCCGCGCTACAGCCGAAGGAGCACACACCATGACCCCCACGACCCTTGATCGCGGTCTCGCCCTGACCGTCGCCCTCCGCCTCGACCGCTCCCACGAGCAGTGCGCCGCGTGGATCGAGTCCGCCGACCGCGTCTGCGGCCGCGACGCGCTCCGGCCGTGGCTGTGCAAGCGGCACGAGACCGTCGCAAAGCGCCGTCTCGAGAAGGAAGTCGCCCAAGAGAAGGCTCAGGCCGAGCAGGCTCGTCAGCGCGCCGAGGAGCAGCGCCCCGCACGCGAGGCACGCCTCGCCCAGATCAACGCCCGCCTCGACCAGATCGACCCCTTCCGCGCAGACGGCAACGCAGACACGGCCGCCATGTGCGCGCCGCTGAGCCAGCGCCTCCCCTCCGACACCCGGATCGCGGAGCTCGCCCGGCTGTACCGCGAACGCGACGCCCTGATGCGCACCCTTCGCACCCACTGATCCTCGGCCACAGGCACCCGCACCCGGCCCGCCTCGAAAGGACACCACCCATGAGCACCACCGACACCACCACCGCCGCCGACCTCCGCGCCGCCCGCGCCGGACTCCACACGGCACGGGAAGCAATGCAGGCCACCCGCGCCGCCCACGACCTTCTGGAACGCGCCGAGCACGCGCTGCTCGACCTGGCCTCCACCTGGGACACCCGCCGCGCCTGGCGACTCGCTCGCCTCATCCAGCGCTACAGCGACCGCGCCTTCGCCGTCGGCCGCCGGCTCGACGCTCCGAACGACGCCTTCGTCGCCCTCCGCCGGGTGATCGACCTGAGCCCGTCCGCCGCCCGGAACGCCCGCAGCGTGGCCCGCTCCAACGGCGTCGACGTGACCGCGGACGCCGATCACTGGTCCTACCCGATCCGGTGACCACCCACCGGGCCGGGGCCGTCGCGCCCCGGCCCGGGCCGCGCGAACGGAACTCGCTGCGCTCGTGCCCTGCCGATGCCGCACTCCGTGCCGCCGATGCACTCCGTGCAGCTCGGGCACTGCCCCGATGGGCAGCACCCTGACGGCCGCCGGCTCCGCCGGCCCTCACCGATCCGGGCCCGCCCGGATCGGCCCTCCATGTTCCCCGTCCTCCTGGGCTTTCCACTGTGACCTCTCCGCCACTGCGCACAACCCCGCTGCGCGGGGCCGGCAGCGCCGAGAACTTCCCGACGCGCTGCGCTTACTTCGCCGGGAACTTCTCGGCCCCCCGCCCTCCGGGTGCGCTCCGCGGCTCCGGGGCCCGTTCACAAGCACCAGGAGGACGGGGAAAAAACGATCCCGGCCACTGGCCGAAAGGAGCACACCATGACCACCACCGACACCACGCGCACGCTCGTGCACGTCGACCCCGCCAGCATCGTGCTGGACACCAACGTCCGCACTGACGCCCGCCTCGACAAGGACTTCGTCGCCTCCATCCGCGACCACGGCGTCATGCAGCCCGTCGTCGGCTACCGCGACCAGGACGGAGCCGTGCACGTCCTGCAGGGGCAGCGCCGCACCCTCGCCGCCGTCGAGACCCAGCGCGAGATCATCCCCGTCTACCTCGCCGAGACCCCGGACGAGGCCGGACGGATCATCACGCAGATGGTCGAGAACGACCAGCGCACCGGCTTCACCGACGCCGAGCGCGCCGACGGCTACGAGCAGCTGTCCCTGCTCGGCCTCACCGCCGCCCAGATCGCCAAGCGCACCCACAGCCGCAAGGAGAGCGTCCAGCAGGGCCTCGCCGCGCGCCAGAGCCAGACCGCCCGTGATCACCTCGCTTCCGGCTTCACCATCGAGCAGGCCGCAGTCCTCGCCGAGTTCGACGACGACGAGGAGGCCGTCGAGTCTCTCGTCGCGGCCACCCAGCGCGGCACTTTCGACCACACCGCCTCCCGCCTGCGCCAGAAGCGCGAGGCAGCCCGAGCGGTCGCCGCAGAGACCGACCGTCTGACCGCCGAGGGCACCACCGTCCTCGACCAGGCCCCGTGGGACTACTACTACGACGGTCGCGGACCCGCCGCCCCGCTCCGCGCCCTCGGCATCGACGAGGAGCAGCACGCGACCTGCCCCGGCCGCGCCGTCATCGTCGTCGCCACCTGGGCGGGCGAAGCCCAGACGGAGGAGGTCTGCACCGACTGGAAGGCCAACGGGCACGAGAACCGCCAGGCCGTCGCCGGGACCAGCGGCCCCCTCGACGAGGACGAGAAGGCCGAGCGCCGCCGCGTCATCGAGAACAACAAGGAGTGGCGCGCGGCCACCGAGGTGCGCCGCGACTGGCTGTGCACCCTCGCCCAGCGCAAGAGCGCCCCGAAGGACGCCGCGGTCACCCTGGCACGACTCCTCGCCCAGGCCCCCAGCCGCGTCCAGGACGGCATGAACGACCGCAAGGGCATCACCGCCGAGATCCTCGGGGAGCAGTGGAGGACCAGCGCCCCGGCCAGCAGTGCCCGCGCCAGCGTCTACGCCCTCACCATCGCCCTCGCAGGCATCGAGGTCATCTACGCCGACGTGCACACCTGGCGGAACATGACCGACACCGACCTCGACTACCTCGCCGTTCTCGTCGCCTGGGGCTACACCCCCTGCGACCTCGAACAGGGCCTGCTCGACGCCCGCGCCGACCAGTGACCGACCGGTCCGCCCCGCCCCGCGCGGGGCGGACCGCCCTCGGCGGGACCGCCGAGCCGAGCGGCCGCGCCGTCCCGGCGCGCAGCACCCTCCCCACGACGCACAGCGTCGAGCGGCGAACCCGGCGCCGGTGGACGGAGCCACCGCACCGGTCGCCGGCCCCTCCGGGCCGGCACCGGCCGCGGCCACCCCGCAGACGGGCCGACCGCGACTCACTCTCTGCACTCCACGCACCATGTGCACTACCTGCACTAATGGTGCGGCGGCTTCCCGCCGGCGGAGCTTGCCTCCTTCGCCCTGCCCGGGGTGCTGGATCGGGGGATCTTGACGCACTGGTGGGGGAGGAGCACACCCGGCTCGCTGCGCTCGGCCGGCGGTCTCCGACAAGATGCCGACGCGCTGCGCTTATTTCGCCGGGATCTTCTTGGGTCCTCGCCGGCTGCCCGGGCTCTCGCCTCCGGCTCGACCCTTCGGGGTGCACCACCCCCACCAGCGCATCCCCCGCTCCACGTCAGCACCCCCGAACAACAGGACGAAGGAGCACACCATGACCCCCGAGATCAGCAGCTACGACCGCCTCCTCGAGATGGAGGCTCGCCAGCGCCAGGACCCGTTCTGGGGCCACATCCACCGCCAGCTCGACGAGATCGAGGCCGCCGCGCCCACCACCAGCGCCGAGGTCCTCCGCCTCCTCGACAGCACCAGCACCCAGAGCGGGTTCTTCCACGGCGGCATGGACCGCGAGCTCCTGGGCTCCCTCACCATCGCCGGCTGGGAGGTCACCGAGTACAACGCGGCCTACTACTGGACCGCGCAGCACCCCGCCACGGGCGAGAGCCTCGAGTACATCGAGGGCGACGTCTACAACCGCACCGACCGGTGACCAGGACCCGGGCCTGAGGGCCCGGGTCCCTCACCGCAACGGCGCCCAGCTGCGCCAGGCACTCCACCTCTCCACCGCACTCCGTGCCTTGGAGCATCGCCTCACCCGGCGACGCTCTGACGGCGACCGGCTCCGCCGGTCCCTGCGTGCGCCCCGCGACCCGTCGCGGGGCGCATTCCTCATTCCCCGTGTCCTGGGCTTCTCACTATGACCCCTGCGCTCCTCCGCACAACCCCGCTTCGCGGGGTCCAGGCGCCCGACAACTTCCCGACGCGCTGCGCTTATCTCGCCGGGAACTTCTCGCCCACCTGGCCCTCCGGGTGCACTCCCTCGCTCCGGGGTCCGTTCAAGAGCACCAGGGCACGGGGAAAAAACGACCGGGCCACCCACCACACCGCAGGAGACACCCATGGACGAGAACACCACCTACTGCCACAGCTGCCACCGCGACATCCCCGCTCTCAGCGAGTTCTACGGCGGCGGTCGCGACCTCACCGCTCACCGGGACGACTGCCCCGAGCTCGCCGAAGCCCTCGCCTCCCTCCGCAACCGCTGACCCGCACCACCAAGGAGCACACCATGACCGACCAGACCCTCACCATCCACGGCCGCCAGGTCACCGCTCGAGGCAACCTCGACCTCATCATCGCCCCCGGCCGCGTCCTCATCACCGGCAGCCGCGCCAGCACCTCCTACGGCGAGACCGTGGCCCACAGCGCCGCCGAGATGCTCAGCCAGCGCGGAGCGATCCTCATCGCCAGCACCGCCTACGGCATCGACGCCGCCGCCGTCCGCGCCGCCCGCCCGGACCGCACCGTCCTCGTCCAGGCCGCTGGGCTGAACCGCTCCTACCCGCGCGGCAACGCCCACCTCGCCCAGCACGTGCAGGACCAGGGAGGCCTCCTCCTCTCCGTCGCCACCGACCCCGACGCCGCCCCCACCCGCTGGGACCTGCTCGACGCCGCCGCCCTCCGCGGAGCGATCGCCCACCACGCCCTGTTCGTCGAGGGAGCGCACCGCAGCACCGCCTACGGAGCATCCCTCACCTGCCCCTCCGTCTGGGCCGTGCCCGGACCGCTCACCAGCGCCGCCAGCGCCTTCCCGCTCCGCCTCCTGCGCGAGGGCGCCCGACTCTGGACCGAAGACCCCGCCGACGCCGACCTCATCGCCACCGCCAACAACACCACCCACCCCTACCGAGGCGAGCACTCCAACCTCCTCAACCACCGACTCCACCGCGCCGCATGACCGCCCGGGGCGGGCGGGATCCTCCCGGATCCCGCCCGCCCCCGGCACACTCGACACACCCCCTCCGCCCAGGAGCCCTCACCATGGCCACCGCCCCGCTCCCACGCCGAGCACTGCCCGCACTCATCGCCCTCGCCGCTCTCGCCGGCGCCTGCGCGCCTACCGCACCCCCTCCGCCGACGTCGGATACCGCCGTCGTCGACTACGTCCTCGACGGCGACACCATCGAAGTAGCAGGCCCCGACGGCGACCGGCACCGAGTACGCCTCCTCGGCATCAACACCCCAGAGACCCCGCACGACGGCGAACCCGGCCAGTGCGGGGGAGAAGCCGCCACCGAGCAGCTGCGCGCACTGCTCCCCGAAGGCACCCCCGTGCAGCTCATCAGCGACCCCGAAACCGACGACGAAGACCGCTACGGCCGCCTCCTGCGCTACGTCGAGCTCGAGGACGGCACCGACACCGGCGCCACCCTCATCACCGCCGGCTACGCCTACGCCTGGGCACCCTCGAGCGAACCCGCACCAGCGCGCACGGCAGACTACGAGGCAGCCACCGCCACAGCCCGCGACGCCGGTGCCGGCTCATGGAGCGCCTGCCCCGACCTCGACCAGAGCAAGTGATCAGCCATGACGGCACCCACACCAAGCCCCCGACCCGCACGCTGGCGAGACATCCCACGCGCCGCGTGGATCCTCTCGCGCGCCTTCACCAACGAGTCCCGCGTCAGCCGCCGCATCCACTCCCGACGCCTCGCACAGCTGCACGCCCTCGCCGTCACGCCGTTCTACCTGCTCATCGCGATCTACAGCACCGTGCCCGGATACCTCTACCTCGACCCGTCCCGTACCGGCATGGCCGTCGCAGCGCCCCGTCGCAGCTTCCGCAGCCTCGCCGGAGGCGTCGCCGCGATCGCGTTCCTCGTCACGGTCGGCGTGCCCCTCAACCTCGCCGCAAGGCTCGAACCGGGGTATGTGCTCGAGCTTGGAGCCGGTGTCGTCGCGACACTCAGCGTCGCGCTGCTCCTCGACGCGATGATCGGCCGCCGACACAGCCGACGAGACCGAAAGCGGCTGCGCCAGCTCCGACGCAAGATCCCGGCAGGGGAGCGCTGGGACCTCATGATGCTTGCGCAGCTCCCCGACACCGAACCCGCCGCAGCGCGGCTCGCCCGGACCCTCCTGCGCACCATCATTCCCCCTGGCGTCGTCGTCACCGCCGTCGCCCACTCGGCCGAGCTGCACACGAAGTACATGCGCCACGGATTCACCCCGGCCCGCGGCCGCCAGCTCTTCTACATCGTCCCGACTCGCGACCCCGCCCCGTAGCCCGAACGCAGCAACGGGAGGGGCCGACTCGCCAGCCGACCCCTCCCGCCTACTCACCGCCGGTGCCGTCCGCCACGACCCCGACGGCCCCGCTCCGCCTCGAGCAGCCGCATCGCGGCCGCGCAGAGGTTGAGCATCGCCGTCACCAGTGCCACCGCCATGACCAGCGCCTCCGCGATCTCCCGACTCACCTCCTCCCGCTGAGTGGGCGAGCCAGCCTACGCGCGAGCCCCGACGATCCGGACCGCCTCCCCTAGGGGTCACAGGTCCTCTCCGCGCCGTCCTCCGCCGATGCGGCACACATACCGGTGAGACCCGCCGCCCACTGGGCGGTATGTCCCTCCGGTCGATCGGACGCGAAGCGTCCGGCTGGCGGGGCGGAAAGGATCACCCATGTGTCAGTTCACGGACCGTGACCCGATCAAGCGACACCGGCCCGGCACTCGCTGCCGCCACACGGGCCAGGTGGCCGGCGCCGACGGCTGCGGGAGCACCCTGCTGCTGCTCCTGCTCGCGGCCGCCCTCGTGCAGGGGGTGCCGCCCCTGTAGCCGCGACCTGCCCGACTAGCAAAGTTCAGCACCACATGGGCGGAGGGCCAGGAGTGCCGGCCGGACGTCTGCACTGCGGCGGCGCTTCTCGCGGGGATGAGCCGCTGCCCAGCAGCGGCCCTCCGCCCACGCCCAGGTAGCGTGTTCGACGTGGCCCGCACCCCACCGCTTTCCCCCGGCGGCGAGGGTGCGGCCACCCTCGCGCCTTGCGGCCGAGCCGAGTCTCATAACCGGTGAGCCCACGAGAGCGTCGAGCAGCTACCCGCCCAATGCCCGCTCGAGGACCGCGTGCGCCCACCGAACCGGGCGGTCGTCGCCGCGGTTCATGAGCTGGGTCGTGAGTCCGGTGATGACGGTGTGGAGGTGGTCGAGGGCGACGACGTCGCCCCTGATGCCCCGAGCGCGGAGCGCTTGGGCGCATACGTCGCGGATCGTCCCGTCGACCTCCCGCCAGATCGGCTGCAGACCAGACTCCGTGAGTGCGCTAGCGCTGAGGACCTGCAGCACGGACGCTTCGAGACGGCGCTCGGCGTCGAGCGGCAGCAGCGCCTCGAGCAGCATCCGCGCCCGCTCCGGCCCCTCGGCCGGTTCCGCCGGCAGGCCACTGACGCGTTGGCGGATCGCCGGCGCGATCGCTTCGAGGGCGCGCTCCCGCACCACCGCGTGACTCGGCATCGTGTACAGCATCGAGCTCGCTGCCACGCCCGCCTCGCCCGCGAGGGCCTTCACGGTGAGGGCGCCGAGACCCTCGCGGGCAATCAGTCGCCACGCGGCCGCGATCACTCGGGCGTCGCGCTCACGCATGTTCTTCGATCTGGTGGCCACACCGCAATCGTCCCACCGGAGCGCCTCGACTCGCAGACCGATCGACGACCGCCTATCACTACCCCTACCGATATGTCATGCTGTGTGCATGAGCACCTATCAGTACGAGGCCATCTACGACGCCCTCCGCGCACGCATCGAGGCAGGCGAGTTCGCTGTGGGGGATCGCTTGCCGTCCATCAGTGCCCTCCAGGACGAGTACGACGTGCCGAGCCTGGGCACGGTCCGGGCAGCCCAGCAGATGCTGGTCGAGGACGGCATGATCCGCACCGAGCAGGGCCGCGGCGCGTTCGTGACCTCTGCCGAGTCAGCGCGCGTCATCGACCCGGACGACGCCCTCGATGACGCGATCGCGCAGATCCGCCGGGCGCAGGCAGCGCTGGCCCGTCAACAGGTCCGTCGTGTCACCTTCGACCTGGACGGCGGTGACGACACCTACTTCGTCCTCACCGACGCCCTGACCGAATGGGCTGAACGCGTCGAGAGTGACGCAGAGAGCGTCGCAGTCCTCGACGCAGAGGAGCGTCGGCGCTGGGCCGGCCACGCCCGGAACCTTGTGGAAATGATTGAAGAGGCACTCGAGCGCACGATCGAGCCGAAGAGGTCAGGGCCGGCGCCCGAGAGCAAGCAGGAGAGTGCGGTTGAGCAGACCATCGACTTCATCATGGGGACGTTGGAGAACCCGGGCCAGAAGTAGTCCCCACGCTGGATCCGGCCGGGAGTCACCTCGCCGGGCTCAGCGAACGTAACTAGCCGATAACCCGTCTTTCCGGCTAGACCGGAGCGAGCTCCTCGAGGCACTTGGGGTATGCTCGTGCTTCACCGTCAAGCTTCGACGAGTCGAGGTATCTCCTCGTCGTACAGATCCACTTTCGTGGAGGGTTGGCCGAGCGGCCGAAGGCACCGCACTGATACTGCGGCGGAGGTGCAAATCTCTCAGGGGTTCGAATCCCCTACCCTGGGACGACTGTCTCATTGGGGTATACCCAACTGATACAGGCGCCGGTGAACTGTCCCAGCCGTGTCAGTGGGGTCGAATACTTATCAATACGACACTTCTGTTCTAGGGTCTAGGCATGATGAAACACTCCGGGCAGCGCGTCGCCTACGTTCGCGTCTCCACTCTTGATCAGAACCCGGCCCGGCAGCTCGAGGCGGTGGGGGAGTGCGATCGCATCTTCACCGACCACGAGCGGGGCACTCGCGAGAGGTTGGCTAGTCGCGTGCAGCTCGAGGAGCTGATCCAGTACGTGCGCGGCGGGGACCATGTTGTCGTCGCATCGATGGATCGCCTCGCCCGCTCAGTCATCGATCTCAACGAAGTCTCGCAGCGCATCGTTGCCAAAGGCGTCGGCGTCGAGTTCATCAAGGAGCGACTGACTTTCCTGGCCGGCGCCGAAGCCGATCCGTTTGCGCAGTTTCAAATGAACCTCATGGGTAGCTTCGCCCAGTTTGAACGCGAGATGATCCGCCAACGCCAGGCCGAAGGGATCGCCGCCGCGAAGAAGCGAGGGGTCTACAAGGGGCGAGCCCGGGTGCACGGTGACGAACAGGTTAGAGAGATGCGGGCGCAAGCCGCGCAGGGCATCCCCAAAGCACGAATCGCGCGTGAGTGGGGAGTCAGCCGTTCGACGCTGTACCGGTATCTGGAGGAGCAACCGCCCCTTCCGCTGTAGAGGTTCCTTAGTTCGAGGTCATCTCGGCGAAACGCTCGAACAGGATCTGCTGGCGCTGCTGCTCGGACGTGCATCTCCGCCGGGCACCGAAAGCTTTGTCGACGGCGGCGTCGAGCGAGTCATGTGCCTTCACTAGGTCGGCGTCCATCGTGAGTGGTGTGTAGTGCTCCGCGAGCGATCGCTGGCCGTGTCGGCTACGCGCCTCGAGGACGGCTTTCCCCCGCTGATGATGCGGTCGCGTTGCTGCTCGGTCAGCTGGGGGAGAGGGAGGTTGTTCCAGACCACGGTGGCGGAGAATCGGAGGTCGGACTTGATCCTGCCTCCGGCTGCGCGTTGCCATGCGAGGAACATCGAGCTGCTGATGATGCTGAAGAGGAGCCCGGAGGGGTCCTCTGCGGTGAAGTTCGCATCGCCGGCGATCACTTCGGGTTCGAAGTGTGCCACGGTCGCGTAGCGGCGAGTCTCCGAGAAGTGCCGGGGGATGCAGACATAGGGGACCGCTGGTTGCCGGCGCTCACCGAAGAGTGCCGGGGTGCTCGCGAGCTTGCTCGTTGCTGCCCGGCGGGAGGCACTGCGGTAGTCCCGAACGGCCTCAATCCGCGCGCGCAGCAGCACGGAGCGTTGTAGATCCCGAGGCTCCAGCTCCTCGAGCCAAAGGCACCATCGCGGGGCGTTATGAAGCAGTTCGCGGGCTCCCACGAACCGCCGCAAATACTTGGTGGCAGTCAGGTCGACTTCGACCTCGGCGACTTCCGCCTTGCTCACGAGGAGGTGACCTCCGTCGTTGGGCATTGAACCGAACTGCACTGCGGGCAGTTCGGCGCTCAGAGGCTTTGACCGCCGGGTGACCGCGGTGTGCGGTCCGTCGACCAAGTACCCGTTCAGCGTGGAAACGCTGATCTCGGAGGCCTCTCCCTTTACGTCGACGTAGTTGAAGAGCCGGGGTGCTGGCCTCGTCTCGCGATCAAACCCGATGATGGTGCAATGCACAGCCGCAGCGCCGGGCGCTTCACTGGTCCAGGCGAAGGTGCGATGAGCGAAGCGGATCCGCCAGCCAGCCTCGAAGATCGGGCCAAACAGCGCCGCTACGGGCTCCCCCTGGGTGATTGAGTTGGTGGAGACGAACGCGAATCTCCCAGCGATGGTTCCGAAGTAGTCGAGGGCCTTGCCGTACCAACCGGTGACGTAGTCCAGGTATCCGATGTCTTGGCGTTGCCAGACCTCACGCAGTTCCTGCGTCTGTTCAGGAGACCGTGTGTAATGCCCTAGGAACGGCGGATTGCCCATCACGATGACGTTCGGCGTGGGTGCAACGATGTCCCGCCAGTCGGTGCGGAGCGCGTTCCCCACGGTGATCCGGGCCGAGTCCTCCAGAGGGAGCATCGGAACGGCATAGCCGAGGGTGAGGTTCACGGCCTGGTTCGCCTGGTGCTCGACAAGGAACATCGCAGTGCGAGCGATGGTGGCCGGCCATTCCTCGAGCTCGAGGCCGTGGAACTGCGACAGGTGCACGTGTACTCGTGACTCCGCGTCGAGGGAGAGCTGGGTGCGAGAGGGGTCGAGCTGCTGTAGGCGCTCGTGGATCCGAAGCTCGAGGGCGCGCAGCTCGCGGTAGGCAATGATCAGGAAGTTTCCGCAGCCGCACGCAGGGTCGAGGAACGACAGGGAGCCGAGACGGTCGAGGAGCTTCTCGAGCTCACGCTTCTTCGCGTGCGCCTTGGTGAACTGGTCCTCGAGCTCGTCGAGGAACAGAGGGCGGATGACCTTCAGAATGTTGGTCTCGGTCGTGTAGTGCTCGCCCAGCTCACGGCGCGCCTTCTTGGACTTCACGGCCTGGAATAGGGAGCCGAAGATCGCGGGGGAGATGCTGGACCAGTTGAAGTACGCGGCCTGCAGCAGCAGCTCGCGGGAGGCCCGGTCGAAGTAGGGGATCTCCACGGCCTCGCCGAACACGGAGCCGTTGACGTAGGGGAACGCCTGGATCAGGTCATCGTCGCGCCCGTACCGCTTGTCCTCGGGCTTGTTCAGGGCCTGGTAGAGCGTGGTCAGCTGCGCCCCGAGGTCGGAGCCGTCTTCGCTGGTGCGCTCTTCGAGGTACCGGGAGAACAGGTCACGCTCCCAGAGGCCGGAATCGTCGGCGTACAAGCAGAACAGAGTGCGAATCAGGAAAATCGATGCCTGGTGCTCGTCGTACCCGGTGGACTCGAGGTGCTCGTACAGCTTGGCCATCAGCTGCGCGGCCTTGATCGACGCGGTCTCCTGTTCAGCCGAGCCGAACTTCGCGCGCCGGTAGCCGGCTAGGAACATCAAATCCTCGACGTGCGTCGGCAACTCCTCGAGTGAGAACTCCAGCAGCTCGGTTTCGGCGGAGTCCGCGGCCAGATCGAGCAGCCGGAAGCGCTTGAAATCGCTGGTGATGACGAAGTCCGGCCGCTCATGCTCGGTCAGGGACTCCATGTAGTCCAATGCCTGAGCCTCGGCCTTGGCGAGGTCGGCGCCCGCGGACTTCATCTCGATCAGCGCAGTGCCGGAGATCAGCGCGTCGATGTAGCCCTGACCGCCGGTGGAAGCGCGCTGAGCACGCTTCTCATAGAGCGCCGCGCCAGAGCGGGTGATACCGAAGACCCGCAGCAGATCCCGAACGAACGACTGCGCCTCGCCCCGTTCATACCCCTCTGCGTCGCGCCACTGCGCCACGAACGCCCCAGCTCGGGAACGGATATCGGGTAGCACGAGAGGCTTCTGACTCATGGGCACATGATCCCAGGTCGCATGAGCTTTTAGGGGCAGATCGAAAGGTCGGGGCTGGTCACAGCCGCCACGCGGCTCGCCGCTTGCGCGAGCGCACCGGATCCTGAGATCCGCGTTTCACGTCTTCGCGTTTGCGGCGCCGGGGTGCTACGTTGAACAGACTTCGTGTGGCACACAAAGTGCTACTCGGGCTGAGAGCCCGTCCCCGCGGCCACGGAGACGAGCCCTCAGCAGTTGAATCAGAGTCTCAGGCGATGCCCACTACAGCGAGCCCTGCGAACACTGATGCTTTCACGATCGCCACGACGAACCGATGGTCCACCTGGATCTCGATCGCCGTGGCGATCGTCGTTTCGTTCATGAGCGATTCCGCACGGAATCTCATGGATGCTTCCTCCTTCCGCGCTGAGTGCGGATGCCGGTCACGCTCCCTTCTGGTCTCGTAGATCGGCCGCAACGGCGGGTGCCGCAGCGGCTTGAAGTCCAGACTACATGTGGTGGTGACCTGGCGCGATGACCACAAGATGTACTGAACTACAACGATGTCATCCACAGCTCGTTGTTGATGGGCTGTGGACGGCGGGAGGTGCCTGTGGACGGTTTATAGCAATTGCCAGCAAACTGCCTAGTAGAACCCGTGTTCGAGTGTGGAGGGCAGTCTTGCGATGCCGCTCGGAGTGTGGATAGATGCTCGACTTCTTCTCGTCTGGCACGCCTTCTCGGCGCCAAAAGGGTGCGCTGGGCCCTCACTCCCTTTGTTCTCGTCGGCGTGTCGTCGGCGTGTCGCGAGCACACTTGCGATACACGCCCACCTCTGGTGGGCGCATTGCTGATCACCATGTGAGGAGCCCGGTCGTGTGCGGAAGGTTCACGTTGGCGTTCGGTGGAGATCGGCTGCTGCACGGCTATGTGGCCACAGGGCAGGACCGCGCGGTGCAGTGGGAGGCGGTCTACAGCATCGCGCCGCGTACCAAGGCGCCGGTGGTGCGCGAGTTCGTCGACGACGACGGCGAGGTGCAGCGGAGTCTCGAGCTGGCGCGCTGGGGTCTGTACCCCGCGTGGGCGAAGGACAAGGGGCCTCGCCCGATCAACGCGCGCCTGGAGACGATCGCGACCAACGGCATGTTCCGCGGACCGTTCTCGAGCGGCCGCGCCATCGTGCCCATGACCGGCTACTACGAGTGGGTCGAGGCCGACGACGGCGGCAAGGACCCGTTCTTCATCCACCACCCTGACGGGGAGTTGCTGCACGCTGCCGGCCTCACCTCCGCTCGCAAGGCCGAGGACGGCGACGGCTGGGACGTCACCTTCACCATCGTCACGCGCGAGGCGCGGGACGCCAGCGGTGAAGTCCACGACCGCATGCCCGTCTTCCTCACCGAGGATGCCGTCGCCGACTGGCTCGTCCCCGGGAAGCTCGAGCCCGAGCAGAAGGACCCCCTGCTCGCGCAGCTCGACCAGGTCTCCACCACCATGGCCGCCGAGCTGGTGACCGTGCCGGTGGACCGCCAGGTCAACAACGTCCGCACCCTCGACCGCACGGACCCCTCGCTCATCGCACCGCTCGACGCCGACTGAGCCCACCGGCGCCTGGCTGTCCGGCCCCGAGCGCACACTGAGCCCCGTGAGCCCCCAGCCCTTCACTCCCTATCCCGCTCCGCCCGCCGGGCGGTCGAGCGAGATGCGCGCGAGATACCCGCGGTACTACGCGCAAAAGGACCTGCTCGGCGCGGCCGAGTCGGTCGTCGCCGGTTACCAGCGCGCCGTCGCCGGTGGCACCCCGGTGTCCATGAGCCACAGCTGGCGGGACCCCGATGTCCCGGACGAGTCTGTGCAGGTGATCGTGGGCGGGGAGCGGCTGCTCCTCACTGTCGAGGAGTGGCTGGGCCGCATCGAGCTCGCCAAGCCCCACGTGATGTCCTGGGTCTCCGCCCGAGTCCACCTCGAGGGCGCGAAGCACCGTGCCGGACGCGGCCGCGCGGAGCCGTACTGGCACGAGGCGGTTCGTCGCGCGAACCCGGGCCGCCGCTGAGCTGACACCGGGGCTCGTGTCGTGCGCGGCACCTGGGTGTCGAACACCGCGGGGGCGTGCGACGGCAGGACGCCGCCTGCCGCTGCAGTCGAGTGCTGGTGCTGTGGACCGGGGGGCGTGGCTGGTTCAGGTTCTGGGCGCGTCGACGAGCAAGGTGGGGGAGTCGCCGGCGATCACGTGACCCCATCTCGGTTCCCCTGGGGGTGCTGGACCGGGGGATCTTGACGCACTGGCGGGGGAGGGGCACACCCGGCTCGCTGCGCTCGGCCGGCGGTCCCCAACAAGATCCCGACGCGCTGCGCTTATTTCGCCGGGATCTTCTTGGGTCCTCGCCGGCTGCCCGGGCTCTCGCCTCCGGCTCGACCCTTCGGGGTGCACCACCCCCACCAGCGCATCCCCGCTCCTTGTCAGCACCCCCCGAACAGCGGAACGAAGGAGCACACCATGAGCATCACCGTCTACACCAAGCCCCGCTGCGTCCAGTGCGACGCGACCAAGCGAGCCCTCAACAAGTCCGGCATCGCCTACGACCTGGTCGACCTCACCGAGGACGAGCTCGCGCTCGAGCAGGTCAAGGCTCTCGGGTACGCGCAGGCGCCGGTGGTCGTCACCAGCAACGACCACTGGTCCGGGTTCCGGCCCGACAAGCTCAAGGAGCTCGCCTGACACCAAGGGCGGGAGGCAACCCCTCCCGCCCACACTCTTTCCACTATCTGCACTACTTGCATTATCTGCACTGGTCGGGTAGGCTCGAATCACCATCGACCAGGGAGGACAGCATGGACCGCTTCACCGCCTTCGAGGGGAACCTCGCCGCAGATCCCGAGCTCAAGGAGTTCGAGGACGGGAACGCCTCCGTGCGCTTCCGCCTCCTCAACAACCCCACGCGCACCGACCGCCGCACCGGCGAGGTGATCAAGGAGACGCCCGTCGGCCAGTCCTGCATCGCCCGCGACCCGTTCGCACGCACCATCGCCGCCAACGCCAAGAAGGGCACCCGACTCCTCGTCTGGGGCGCCCTCAAGGCCCGCGAGTACACCGACAGGGACGGCAACCGCCGCACCGCCGAGTACCTCGACGTCAAGGCAGTCGGGGAGTCCTGGCGGTTCCTCAAGTCGTCCCCCCAGGCCACCGAGACCCCCGCTCCCTCCGAGGAGGCCGCTTCGCCGTGGCCGGAGGCCGCGCAGCCCGGCTCCGGCTTCGCCGGCTGACCCCAGACCCAGAACGCCCCCGACTCGTGCTCCGGTCGGGGGCGTTCTGCTGTCACCACAGCGGGAGCTGATCCCGGTCGATCGGCCTAACACCATCCGCCATCACACCATCGACGTCCGCGCCGTCGCGCGCAGCGTCGCGCAGCTCCCGCGCGCGGCCGCGGGCACCGCGCACATCCCGCAGCGCGCTCCCGAGCCGGTGCCGGCGAGCTGCCCACTCCCGCCGGTTCTCGCCGCTCGTGCTCGCCGAGAGGTGGGCCGGGTTCTGGCACAGCGGGTTGTCGCAGTCCCCGTGGGCGACCACGGGCGGCAGCTCGGCTCCCGGGTGTGCGATCGACCAAGCGAAGCGGTGGGCGATCACCACCAGGCCGTCACCGACCCAGAACCGCCCGTGGCCCCTGCCTGAGATCGCCCCGGTCCACAGCCAGCATCCACCCTCGATCCGGCGGACCTTCTCGAAGTACCGTTCCCGGATGGCTGGATCGGCCGCAGCCGCGACGATGTCGAGCATGAGAGGACCTCTCACCGACTCCACTCGGCGGTGGCAAGGTCGACAGTGGCTTCGCCCTGCTCCTCGCCGTCCTGGTACAGCATTCCGTGCAGCTCGGTGCCGTCCGCAGAGGCCGGCGACAGTTGCCGGTGCACGTCTCCGTCCAGCTGGATCATCACGCCCTCGCGGACAAGCGCCGCCGCTTCGGCCTCGGCCTTCTCGTCACTCAGCTTCTTCACCGGCTTCTTCCCTTCCGGCCGCACCACACTTCGTGTCGAGATCCCCAGTCTCTCGCCGACCTCGCGCCGGTTGATCCCGAGCGTGAGCATCTCCCGCTGCAGCTCCTCGGCGCGCCGGCGCGCTTCTGCCGCGTCCTTCTTCGCTTGCTCGCGAGCCTCGGCGATTCTCGCCTCGGCCTGCTCCCGGATCTTCGCCACCTTCGCCTCGGTGGCGGCGTCGACGCCTTCGATCTCGAGCTGTGCTTCCTCGAACCGTTCCGCGATCCGCAGCAACTCCTGCTCGCGCTCGAGGAACCGATTCGCGCGCTCTCTCGCTCGCTCTCGGGCCTCGGCCGCCTTCGTGCTCTTTCGTGCCACTCTCGACTCCTTTGCTCAAAGCTTCCTTGTGACGGCCTCCGGGGGAGCCCCTGTGGCGCGCGCTGGGGGCGCCGCAGTGGTGCCGGCTTGCGCGCCTGGGCCTGAAGCGCGCTTTGGTTCGCCGCTGTGCTGTGCGGAGCGTGCCGCCGCGACGCGGTCCGTGAGCGGCTGTAGCCGCGGGCTCCTCGTAGGTTGCTGATGAAAGAAGGCCGCGGCGCGCTCGCCATGAGGCTGAGCGTTGAAGAGGCCTTTCGACGCCGCCGTCACGGCAGCATCGAGCTCTGACTCCGAAACGCCCACCTTCGGCGCAGCCTCCCGGATCGGGATTCCTTCGAGCCGGTCGCCTCGGGGCTCTCGGGTGTTGCCTTCACAGTCCACCAGTAGCTCGTAGCTCTCGTGAGCCGGGCTGTCGGACTGTGAGGCACTCTCCGGGTTCCGGGTCAGGGTGACCATCGGGAAGTCCGACACCAGGGAGGGGTCGCGCTCATCGGCGATGATCCCGGGGTTCTCGGGGCTGTCTCGGTACGTCTGCCAGGACTCGAGGAAGGTGGCGCGCAGCTGTTCCACTTCCGCGCGGAACCTCGAGTCTCGCTCCATAAGCAGCGCATGCGATGAGGACAGATCACTACTGGTGGGACTGCTTCGGTCGGGCATGGTCTTCCCCTCTCAGATCGGTCTCGGCTTAGGTTAACGCTCGGCCACCGCTGGAACGCATGTCCGGTGGTGGCTGGCGCGGGTTTTCGCGCTCGTAGAGGATCGCGCCGTCGACGCTCGTCCCGTATCGGCGCTGCGCGACCTCCCGCATCTCGCCCCTGATCGCCGCTCGACTCCCCGGCGCGACTCCCGAGGCGTTGGCTGCGAGGCGCGCCCGCTCGAGATCGCCAGCGCTCGCGCGATCCCACCATCGAGGATCGCGAACCTGTGCGAGCGCCCGCTCGGCGCGGACGCGATCCGTCCGCTCCTGCACGCTCTCGAGCTCCCGTCGGTGCGGGGTTCTGCCTGTCTTCGCGTTCGGGTTCCGACGAGCCCTGGGTTCGTCCTCTCTCAGATCACGAAGCGGGATCGCGCGTTGGCGTGCCGCAGTTCCGCGAGACTCAGCTTGCACTGCTGGTGATCGGTCAGGGTGCGGTCGAGCCCGGCGCACTGCTGCCGCTCTCTGACGAAGGCGGTCGACGTCGATCGCTCGTCTGGGTTGCTCGGGCCGTGTCTGCTGTCGGACTGGCTCATCCACTGTGGGGGTGCTCATGAGGGCCTCCTGGCCTGAGTGTACTTGCGCACTCCCTCGCGCGCGAGGCCTCGGCCGCAACAGTGTCGCCATGGATCTGCCGATCCGCGCCGTCGGCCCGGATGAGCTGCGCTGCTCCCTGTGGACAGCGGATGGCTCCTAACACCACCCCCAGCCCACAGTCCACAGCGCAGCTCACTGCTCATCGCTGACCACACTACGTGTGGACAGCGAGCATGCACGGCATGCGCCGATGCTTTAGGTCCGATCGGCAGATCGAGCAAGCTCGATCCAGAGGACGCTTCGCGCCTCCCTGAGGTTCGCTTCGCTCACGGCCGATCAGGACCACAGCAACGTCACACCTCTTGCATTATGAATGTCCTCGGTGTCGCTGACGCGAAGTGCGGGCTAGTATCAGCGCATGATGTCCGTGAGCAAGCTGTCCCATGGGGACGGCTATGCCTACTACTCGGCGATGACCGCGTCCGGCGATCAGCGCCGCCAAGATGGCCAAGAGCTCACGGACTACTACCTCGACTCCGGCGCCCCCGAGGGCCGCTGGATCGGCAAGGGCACCGCCGCGCTCGGCGTCTCCGGCGCCGTGTCCGAGCAGCAGATGAAGGCCCTTTTCGGGGAGGGACGGCACCCCAACGCCGACGCGATCGAGGCCTCGGTGATCGCCGGCGGCGGCTCGGCGAAGGACGCCGAGCGGGCGTCCCGACTCGGCCGACGGCCGTACAAGTACGACTCGTCGACGAGCGAGATCGGGCAGCGGATCCAGTCCGCCCGTGACGCTCAAGAGATCCGGCTGGGCCGCGAGCTCTCCGTGGACGAGATCCGCCAGACCCGGATGCGCGTCGCCTCCGAGGTCTACGAGGAACGCTTCTCCCACCGGCCGACGGACGACAAGGAACTCGCCACCTTCCTGTCCAAGGAGCTGTCCAAGGGGTCGAACTCCGTGGCCGGATACGACCTGACCTTCTCCCCACCCAAGAGCGTCTCGGTCCTCTGGGGCCTCGCCGACAAGGACACCGCCGAGGCCGTGGCGGCAGCTCATGAGGCTGCTATCGACGACGCCGTGGAGTACCTCGAGGAGCACGCCATCGGCACCCGCGCAGGCGCCGGTGGAGTCGCCCAGCTGGACGTGACCGGAATGATCGCCACCCGCTTCCGCCACCACGACTCCCGCGACGGCGACCCGCAGCTCCACGATCACGTCGTCGTTGCGAACAAGGTCTACGACCCGCAGAGCGACCGGTGGAGGACTCTCGACGGCGCCGCGCTCTACCGCTCCGCCGTCTCCGCCAGCGAGCACTACAACCAGCGCCTGGTCGCCCATCTCTCCGCACGCGGATTCAGCTTCTCGCCTCGCTCCACCGGACCGGGCAAGCGGCCCGTGATGGAGGTCGACGGCATCGACCCGCGTCTCATGTCGCAGTCCGCGAAGCGCTCGGCCGCGATCCGAGCACGCACTCGCGAACTCGTCGCCTCTTACGTCCGTGAGCACGGACGCGAACCCGACACGAAGCTGATGCACCAGCTCCGCCAGCAGGCAACGCTCGAGACCCGCACCCCCAAGGGACCGCACCGCTCCCTCGCCGAGATGCGCGAGCAGTGGCGCAACGAGGCCGCTGAGATCCTCGGCAGCACCGACGTGGAGGGGATCGCGGACGTCGCCCGGCAGGCCGCCATCGGCTCTCGAGAGCGGGCCCTCGCGGTGCGCGACGGCCTGAACATCATCGGCGCCGGCGAGAACGTAATCGCCGAACTCTCCACCCGTCGCTCGACGTGGGCAGAGCGCGACATCCGCGCCGAGGTCGACCGCTGGGCAGCACGGAACGACGGCTGGATGCTCAGCGGGTTCCAGCGCGAGGCGATCGCCCAGTACGCCCGCGACGTCGGCAGCGTCAACCTCACACCCCGTTCAGAGGCGCCGGTCCTCGCGGACCTGACCCGTGCCGACGGCACCTCCATTTACGAGCCGCGAGACCGGAACATCTACACCTCCGCACGGATGATCGACGCCGAGTACACGCTGCTCGACGCCGCCCGCGAGGAGGCCATCCCGGCAGCCGCGCCCGCCACCTTCGACGAGGTCCTCGCGCGCCAGGACGTACCCCTTGACGACGGGCAGATCGAACTTGCACGAGCCTTCGCCTGCGGAGAGCACGTGCTCGCCGTCGGCATCGGTCCCGCCGGTGCCGGCAAGACCACCGCCATGAAGCTCGCCGTCGAGACGGTCCAGGCCGGAGGCGGCCGCGTCATCGGCCTGTCCGTCGCCGCCACCGCGGCCGCACAGCTCGAGGACGCCACGGGGGCGGAATCCACCACCCTCGCGCAGTGGCTGCACTGGCGCGGCCGCGCCCGCGAGGGCGACCCCGTCCCTGAGCGGTTCGCGCTTCGCACCGGCGACGTCGTCCTCGTCGACGAGGCCGGGATGGCTGGCACCCTGAACCTCGAGCAGCTCGTGAGCGACGCCCGGATCGTCGGTGCCCACGTCCGCCTCATCGGCGATGACCGTCAGCTGCAGGCGGTCGAGTCCGGGGGCGCGCTGCGCATGATCGCCTCCGAGGTCGGCGCCGTCGAACTCACCCAGCTGCACCGCTTCCGCCACACCGACGGCACGCGCAACGACGCTGAGGCCCAAGCCTCCCTCGCCCTCCGACAGGGCGACATCAGCTGGTACGAGTCCGCCGGCCGAGTCCACTCCGGCCGCCACGAGGATCTCGTCGACCAGATCGTTCGCGCATGGGACGCCGACGACGGCGCCGGACGCGAATCGCTCATGATGGCCGACACCAACGTGCGGGTCGCCGAGCTGAACGGCCTCGCCCAGGAACGCCGGATCGCCCGCGGGCAGGTCGACCTCAGTGCGAGCACCGCCCTCCGCGACGGCCACGACGCCGGGATCGGGGACGTCGTCGTGACCCGGCGCGTGGACCGCACCCTCACCATCAACGGCACCCGGGACTGCGTGAAGAACGGCGACGCCTGGACAGTGCAGCGCATCCACGACGACGGCTCGATCACCGCCGCCCGACTCACCGACGAGCGCCCCGTCCACCTCCCGGCCGAGTACGTGCGCGAGTCCACCGAACTGGGCTACGCAAGCACCGTGCACCGCGCCCAGGGCCGCACCGTCGACGTCGCCCGAGCCCTGGCCACCACCGCCACCAGCCGTGAAGGCCTCTACGTGGCCATGACCCGCGGTCGCCACTCCAACGAGCTCTTCGTCGGCACCGACGACCAGCCCCGCGACGTGGTCCTCTCGAGGATCACCCGCTCCGATCGGCGCGACGTCGCCGCCCGTGACGCGATGCTCACCGAAGCCGAGCGCGTGGACTCCCCCGCCGAGCTCGGCCGACAGCACCAGGACGTCACCAGCCGCGCCGACGAGCAGCGGTACAGCAGCCACCTCCGCGAGAGCCTCGGCGCCGGCGCCGAGCGCGTGGTGACCTCCGACGCCCGCTCCGCTGTCGACGCCGCGCTGCGCAGCGCCGAGGACGCCGGCTACGACATCGACCGCCTCCTGCACCGCCACAGCGACGTCCTCGAGCCTGACAAGGCCGAGGACCCCGGCAAGCTCCTCGCCTGGCGGCTGCGCAACGACCTCCGCCGGGGCTCTGAGCAGGCGAGCTCGGCCGAGCGCAGGCCCCTGCGCGAGATGCCCCGCGAGCGGCTCGTCGAGCTCAGCGCGGAGTCGGCCGAACGGCGCACTGCCGCACGGGAGGCGGTCAACATCGCCGAGGCCCGCCACTCCCTCGACGCGAAGCCGATCGACCTCAAGGACCGCACGGTCCCGGCCTGGACAGACCGTCCCCACGGCAGCCTCACCGCGGGCGAGCTCTCGGACATGGTCGCTGCCGCGCGTGTCGTCGCGTCCGAGGACCAGCACCAGCTGACCGACGCCCGCCGCGAGCTCCGTGAGCTGCAGCGCGAGTGGAGCACGTACCGTCGCGCCGAGGTCAACCTGCGAGACCCGCGCATGGAGACCACCGCGGCGAGGATCCAGCACGTCGAAGAGACCGTCTCCGCGCTGCGCGAGAAGCTGCGCGCCGGGCACACCGACCTCACCGAGCTGCGCCGCGAACACGGAATGCGGCGAGCGATGCCCACGCGCAGCTGGGTCCTCGAGAACGTGCAGCGAGACGCCCAGCGACGCCACGGCCACACCGACCGCGAGCACATCCGTGCCCGTGCCGGCCACGTCCTGGACCTCGAGGACGCCCGCCGCATCCTCGAGCGCGAGTCGACGCTGGACCGGACGATCCGCGCCGAGCAGCGACGTCGAGAGGTCGAGCCCGATCGCGCCATGTCGGCGCCGGCCGACGGGCTACCGCGCTGGCTCGCCCCCGACCGAGGGATGGAGGATCCCGCGCTCTCCCCCGCATGGCGCGACCACCTCGCCCAGCGCCGCGAGTTCCTCGCCGCCCGGCTGCGCGCCGACGGTCGCGCGCTTGCGCTGCGGCGGGAGCCCTGGACACGCGATCTCGGTCCCACCCCCGCTGACGGCACGGCGCAGCGCACGCGGTGGGAAGAGACCGCCGGCCAGGTCAAGGCCTGGCGGCAGCTGCACGACTACGCCGATGAGACCCGTGCCCTGCCGGAGCCTTCCGAGGTGGCAGCGCAGGAGCGCGCGGACCTCGAGCAGCTCCGCTCCCGGCTCGCACCGCCTCGGGCCGCTGCACCCGCGAGGACCCGGGATGTTCCCCTCCCCTCCCTCAAGGATCGGGTGGCCGCCCAGCGCGCGGCCGAGGGGGTCTCTAGGCTCTCCGAAGGGCAGAAGCGCGCCGACGAGCAGATGCGACAGCGCCTCGCGCAGCAGGCGCGCGAGCGAGAGCAGGGGAAGGGACCGGTCCAGCGATGAGCGAGGTCGAGGACGGCATCGATGAGCATCTCCGGCGCGAGGAACTGCGCGCCCGCCACCGCGATAGCGGCCTGTGGGACGACACCCTCCTGGAGCGGTACACGACCCGGCAGGATCTCGTCGCGTTCGTCGATGAAACCCATCGCGCAACTGAGGACGGTCAGGTCGGGTACTACGGCCTCAGCGCCGTGGTCTTCCACGCGGACGACCTGCCGGAGAT
Source organism: Brachybacterium avium (assembly GCF_002216795.1). NCBI lineage: Bacteria > Bacillati > Actinomycetota > Actinomycetes > Micrococcales > Dermabacteraceae > Brachybacterium > Brachybacterium avium. The sequence goes on from NZ_CP022318.1 coordinate 35,549, forward strand.
CCGGCGCGACCTCGAGGAGATCGCCGGCGGCACGTTCTGGCACTCCAAGGAGGCCGTCAAGGACCAGCGGCTCCGCGGCCGCATCGGCGATATGAACGAGTACATCGCCGCGAAGACCGCGATGCCCGTGGTCGTCTTCGACGTCCGCGACCACGAGATCACCGAGGCGCAGGAGCGTGCCGTGCGAGATGTCTGCCTCCGAGGTGCGCTCAGAACACTCGACGAGCAGGGAATCACCGACGTCGTCCTGGACAACTTCCCGCAGGCCCAGCAGCGCAATGTCCGTCTCGACCAGGCGATCGTCCACGAGCTCCGCGAGAGGGGCGAGGTCAGCGAGCAGATGTGGATGCACCACGGGCGGATGAGCGAAGAGCACGCGCTGTGGAGCGCCGACACCGTGGCCTGGTCCGTGCAGCGCCACCACTTCGGGACGAAGGCGAGGGACTCCCAGCACGTTGCCCCCTCAGTGGGCGCCTGCAGGAGGTACACGCGCTGACCGGGAAGAAGCGGGAACTACGGACGGCAATGAGAGCCGACCTGGTGGGCCGTGAGGGGCAGCGAGAACGTCGCGCCCCCATCCACTCCCTCGCGCAACGCGTCCAGCAGCTCCGCGCTCAGGGCAGCTCGCCGGTGTCCAGGCCCGCGGCGGCGCCGCGCCTGGACGCGCCGAAGGCCCCTCCGGTCCAGGGGCCGGAGGGGCCTTCACGCTCCCTCTAGGGGAGAAGCTGGGCGGCACCGGGGTTCGGCGGGCTCATCCGTCCCGCACAACCCCCCCGGCCTCCTGGGTTCACCCACTTGCGTGAGCTCCAGGCAGTTGCCGCACCGCCAGTATAGCGCCGCAGATTCACTCCGCCAAGGGGCTCGCCACCGACTCGCGGCCACGAGCAACGACCAGGCCAGCGTCGGTTCCAGATCATGCCTCGTCCTCTCCCCACGTGTCGTCGTCCTCAATCGCGCCGGAGCTCTCATCCGCTGGGAGAGGCTCGATCTCCGGCGCGTCTGGGTCCTGTCCGTCCACGCTGGCGACCTCGAGCCCCTCCGGGAACAGATCGCGGTCAGTCGCGGCGTGCTCATCATCGGCCCTGTGACCGTTCGAGCACTTGAACAGCTTGGTGTCCTCGAGCCGCTGGAAGAACGGGAACAGGTGGTAGTCGTGGAACGCCGCCATCGCGTTGCCCTGCTCCTTGCTCTGCTCATCGGAGAGCACCGACGCGCGCCATGCGGAGCGGAGCCCTGCCAGGACGTGCACCAGCCCCGGATGGGCCGGCCAGCACTCCTGCACGCGGCGGGCGTGGGGCATGGAGTAGTTCGCGTTGAGCCAGTCCACCCAGTCCGCGAGCTCGTTCCAGGCCTGCACGCTCTGGTGCCGCGCGATCCAGTCCCGCGGGACGGTCGGCTCCTTCTCCTTCTCCTCGAGCCGCTCGAGGCGCACCTCGTGATCGGCGACCGCCTCGCCGAGCTCGTTGAGGTAGTGCTGCTCTACCTCGGTGAGGTAGGTGAAGTCAGTGTCGCCGGGGGCCGGCGTCGCATCCTCGGTCATCATCGTCTCCTCCTCATGCCGCAGCGCGGCGTCGTCCCGCAGCGACGCGGGACTTCGCGGTGCGCTGGGTGGCCTTCTTGAGCTCGTCGCCGTCGGGCAGCTGCGTCCAGCCCGGCAGGTTGACCACGACGGCGGGGACGACTCCGGTCAGGAGCATCCCCTCTCCCACTTCGAGCCGGCCGATCTCCTCCGGGCGCAGGATCCGCTTCTCCTGATCACTCACCGTCTGATTGCCCCGGGACATGCCGTGGTCGCGGACCTGCGTGGAGAGGCCCTTCACCTCGACCATGCCGGTCAGCTTGGAGAGATCCTCGAGCTGCTCCGCATCCTTGATCCCCCGAGGATCAGCTGGGCGAACGAGTTGTCCACGATCATCTGGGAGCCTTCGGGGCCCCAGGTCTTCCGGGTCTGTGCACGTCCCTGCAGGCCGTAGATGATCTGGACCCCGTAGCCGCGCAGATCCGAGAGCATCTTGGGGAAATCGGGCAGCGGGCAGATGTTCGCGACCTCATCGAGCACCGCGCGCAGCGGGGGGCTCAGCCGGCCCGACTCCGTGCGCCGGGCCGCCGTCTTGGCCGCCTGGAACACTGAGTCCACCAGCACCGCGACCAGTGTGGTCACGTCGGTGGGGTCGTTGTCGTCCGCGATGATCGCCAGCGTGTCGGTGGACCGCACGAACTCGTCGGGATCGAAGGTGGGGATCTGCTCGTCCTCGACGAACTGCTGGTTGATCTTCTGCAGCGAGAGAGCGTCGAGAGCGTCGTCGAGCGTCTGGCGGATCGAGGAGACGGTGTCCGAGGCGCCGGTGACCGCCGAGCGCAGGCGGCGTGCGAGCAACGGGTCGGCGCCCGGGTGCTTGTCGAGGATCTTCAGCGCGGTGTCGTCGGTCTCGAGCTCAGCCGCCCACTTCAGCACGTCGGCGATCGAGTGGCCGCCCAGCGCGGCCGCGTGCAGGTACGACTGCAGGACCGTCCGGGCACGGCCGAGGAAGAACTCGGAGTTGGAGTCGCCACCGCCGGCTGTGTGGGAGTCCTTCTTGCCTCCCTTGACCAGCTGTCCCGCGCGAGCTCGAGCCACGACCGTGTCCTCGCAGCCGCGCAGGATGTTCCATCGCATCGCCTCGGGCCAGGACACGAGGTTCAGCAGGTCGAACACCCACACCTTGCCCTTCTTCGCACGGGGTTCGGCGATCACATCCAGCAGATCCGCCTTCGTCGACGTCACCACGAGCGCACCGGGCGCGTTGAGCGCGGCCCGGCTCAGGACGCGGAACGTCTTGCCGACTCCGGTCGGCGCCACGACACCGAGATGCTGCTCCTGGCCGAGATGCGCCTCGACGGCACCGCGCGCGAAGGACGCGGTACCCACGCAGAACGTCCGCTCCTTCGCGGGGACCTTCGAGTCGGCGGGCCACAGCCGGCCGTCACGGTCCTCGGAGAGGATTGCCTCGCGGCCGAGCGTGCTCTTCACCTCAGCCTTCGTGGCCATGCCCTTGCCCGGTGCGCGCAGCTTCCACTTCGTCAGCAGCGCCGAGACGGCCACGATCACGACGGCGATCAGCGCGAGGAGAAGGCCCAGGAGCACGTAGGTCCAGGTGCCGCCGCCGGGGACCTCTGCCAGGCCCTGCCCGCGCACCACGCCCACGAGCCCGGTCATGCTCACCTCAAAGTCGCCCCACTCCGAGGGCGTGGACAGCACCACCGCACTGTGCCAGATCCCCAGTAGGCCAGCGGCGAGGATGATCAGCAACGCCCACCAGTACTCCATGGCGAGCAGCAAGAAGGTGGACGGCGTCTTGTCGTAACGACCTCGGGGAGCCATCAGGCCTCTCCTTCTGTGGTGGCATCCATCGGCGGTGGGAAGGTCCAGGCGCGGGCCAACACCCCTTCCAGCGGACGGACCGCCAAGAGCGTGCGGATCTCCCGATGCTCGCCCGTCCGCGCCCAGACCAAGCGGAACGGGACCTGATCGTCGTGATAGGCCGGCGCCACGTCTCGCTCAATGACCGGCCCCGGCCGGGAGCCGTCTGTGACCGGCGAGCCCCGCAGGTACCCACGAGTCCAGTGGGCAATGAACCCTGCCAGGTTGCGCGTGTTTTCGGCACGGCGAGATGCGGTGAGGATGTCCGAGCCCGCGTGGGCCACGTACCGCACCGGCAACGACCCCAGCACCACGGGAGGACGCAGCGGCGACGCTAGCTCCCCCAGAGACGCCTCGAGGACGGTGCCAGCAGTCAGACGGTCTTGCAGCTCGTCGACCTCGAGCAAGTCCAGCGCCCGCGTGGCCTCGTCGCGCAGACCCTCCCATACGTCCAAACGCAGCATGACCCCGTCGAGGCGGCCGCGGCGCGCGATGTACAGCGGGGTGCGACCCGACTCCGAGGTCGGATCCAAATATGTTGAGGTGACCGTTGGGATCCGGGTGGAGGGGACAACTTCGGCAGAGCTCATGCCTCTTCACCTCCCGGTGCAGCCAGAACGAGATCGGTCGGATCTTCGTGCGCCCCGGCCGAGAACTCGTCGCCTTGCAGATCCACTCGCGCCTGGGAGAGCAGCGAGCCGTCCGTGTCGGCCAGTCGCGCCTCGATGCTCGAGCGAGAGGCTCTCATCAGCACGGCCGGCTTGTTCCCGATCTTCATCAGGCAGCACCCCTGCTCGAGGTTCATCATCAGGTCGATCGAGGACGGCGGCAGTCCGAACAGGCGCTGGCACGCCTCCGCATCTTCTCGTCGTGCCTGGCGGAACAGGGCGATGGTGCCCGCCTCCTTGATCGTGGCGATGGCCGGGGAGTCCGCAGGCACGTCCGAGAGGTGCTGGTAGTTCGTGACCGTTGACAGTGCCAGGCCACGCGACTTCTTCGTGTTCTGCTGTGAGACCTTGGCGAACGAGCCCTCCACGAGGTGCCATCCCTCTTCCACGACGAAGAACGTCGGTACGGCCGACTTCTGCTTGAGCAGAGTCGACCGGAGCCAGGTGTTGATGATCGCCATGACCACTGGCACGGCGGGCCCGCTGTCCGGCAGCGCGGAGATGTCGAAGACCGTCAATCCGGCGTTGACCCGGATTTCTTCGCTGGTCTCTCCGTCGATCAGTCCTGCGAGCTCGCCCTCGATGCACTCCTCGAGGGCGAAGCCGACTCGGCGGCCCCAGGCCGCGTACTCCTCGACTCCGTAGTGCCCTAGCTGTTGGCCGACGATCTCCTCATCGGGCTGCAGCAGGTAGAGCGTGACGTCGTGGATGGTTGCGATCCGTCCTGCCTCATGCGCGCGGGTCACCGCCGCGTCGCGTGCGACGCGCAGTGCCTTCCGCTCCTCCGCGCTGAGAGACTCCCCGATGACCTCCTCGAGGATCGCCTTGAGCAGGTCCGTGTGGCTGGCGGTCAGTCGGTCCGATCCGGTGATGACCGGATCCAGCGGGTTGATCCGCAGTCCGCCGGCCTCTCCGGTGAATCGGATCGGTTCGACCCCCAGCCCCCGCGCGAGAGCGGCGTACTCGCCTTCGTGCTCCCCGTCGGTGTCTCCCGCCGTCTGCATTTTCTTGTCGACGATGACTACGCGACGGCCAAGCGTCAGGTTCCGCATCGTGATCCACGTCTTGGAGAACGAACTCTTGCCGAAGCCAACGTCTCCGATCGACACGCAGTTCGGGGACCCCACGTTCTTGGCGCGGTATCCCTCGATCGGGTCGTGGAAGACCGGCCATCCGGTGATGAGGTCGTCGCCGGCGTACAGGCCGAAGGCGGAGGTGGGGGCGCCGGCCACGGCCAGGTGCAGTGCAGAGGTCTGCGACGTTGTCGACCGCAGCATCGCCAGCTGCTGGTCGTAGGCACCGAGGAAGTCGAGCCACCCCCAGCGACGTGCTTCGCGCAGCCATAGCTCAGCCGATGCCCCCGCGCCCGAAGATGCGGCCGCGCCCTTCTTCCGGGTCTTTGCCCGCTGCCCATTCACCATCGGTGGTCTCCTCGTTGCCGCGGGGATGACGCCAGCGCACCCAGTCCCCTGTCCTTCCTGATGCCGTTCACGCTGGGATCAGCCGCTTCTTGCGCCTGCGCACCCCGGTAGCCAGCGGCAGCGTCAGCGGCATCGCCAGGTGATGCGCGTGGTCCTGCCAGACCAGGTGCGAGATGTGAGCCTCTGCCGCAGCTTCCTCGACTGCGTTGACCGCTTCCTCGAGCTCATCGAGGCTCGGTGCCTGGATCGTCATCGCCATCGCCCATTCGGCGCCATGGACGCCCGACCCCGGCTGTAGGTCCTGCAGACGCCGCTGAGACGCACTCATCTGCGCCTCGCTCGTTCCGTCGGAGACCTCCTTGGCCTGTTGCTGAATCGCAGAGCGGTCCATCGTCACGTCGTCCCGTGCCTCCGACCGGGCCGTCGTCGCCGGAACCAGCGTCATATGCGTGCTCACCGTGCGGACCACGGCAGGGTTAACGCCCGTCAACAGCGGCACCAGCATGTCCACCGGCAGCTCCCCCGCCGCGAACCCGTCACGCGGGACGATGGCCGTCCGCGAGTACCACGGCCGCTCACTGCCTTCGATCACCAGATAGCGGGGAGACTGAGAGCCGATCCACGGCAACCACATCGAGAACCGGTCCGCCCCGTCGAGCCGGTCCAACGGCTGATCCGGATCCTGCAGGCTCCGAGTCACGGCGGCGAGGCGCTGCTCATCCAGAGGCCGGAACTGCAACCCGTTGGACCGGCCCGCAGAAATGATGCGACGCAGTTCTGTGGCCAGCACGCTCGACGTGCGCATATCCGCCCTGTCCCGGTCGCTCTCCTCCGCCATGTGCTCGGGCACCGTCACACGGTCAGCCGTCGCGTAGAACTCGCTCGTCGCCGGCACCCCGACCACCAGCCAGGTCCGGTTCTGCTCCTGCTGGCTGATCACTCCATCCACCAGCTCCGCATACGAGCGCACGAGAAGTTCCGGGGCCTGCTCGGGCAGAGAGTCGATCAGCCAGTGCACGTGATCGGACGGGTCAAACGGCACGATCCGCGCGACCTGCTGCAGGTGTCGCACCAGCGATCCCTGACGCGCCATCGCCGCCTGGAACTTCGCCCATCCCGCATGGTTGCGCAACCCGTCGAACCCATCCAGAATCCCGTTCTGCTGTGCTCGGAACTCGAGCACCATCGTGAACTGTGTCTGGTCGTGGACTCGCTGGCGGAGCACCACCAGCCGCCCCGGGTCCTCCATCCCCGGCCACAGCTCGACCTCAAATGCGCGGAGCTTCCCCACCGCCGCCGGGAGGTGCGGGGTGCGACCCGGCGACGCTTCTGCAGCCTCACCGCCCGCTGTGTCCAGCGTTCCCATCCGCCGATTCCACCGGCGCCGCAGTGGGATCGCCAGCATGCCCATCACGGACTTGTGGCCGAAGCTGGGCCGCGGCGACCAGACGAAGACCGTTGCCGCCAGCAACACCCCGCCGATCAGTACCGTCCAGGACCAGCGCATCACGATCAGCTGGGCGACCAGGAGCACAGCGATGCTCGACCACATTCCGATCTTCTCGAGCTTGTTCCGGTTGCCGCCCAGGATCGATCGGCCCTGCAGCTCACCACCGAGCTGTGTGTGTGTCATCGCCATCTCACTCAGCCAACTTCCGTCGATCGTGCAACGAGCTCTGCTGTTCCTCGCCCGTCGCCCCCTGAGCGCCCGGTGTCGAGCTTTCAGCGACCGTCTTCGCGGCCCCGCCCGCCGCCTGTCCGCCCTTCGCCGCGGCACCCGCCAGGAGCAGCGCTCCGCCGGACATGGCGCCTCCCCCAGCCACGGCCGCCTTGCCAAGACCGCCGGCCGCACCCGCCTTGCCAGCGCCACCGGCGGCTCCCGCTGCCTTGCCGGCACCGGCACTCTTGCTCGCCGCACCACCTGGCGCAGGTGCCTTCGGGGCGCTTCCCATCGAGGAGGAGCCGGTGCCCTTCCCGGAGGACTGCCCACCGGACCCGGAAGACTGGCCGCCTCCTCCGCCACTGCCGTCGCCTCGCATGCGGCGCATACCCATATTCGTCATCATTCCCCCGGCGCCACCAGCGGCAGCGCCTGCGGCCGAGGCCGGGCCGATGCCGCCGCCGTCGACCTCAGACCCATCGGGCAACAGCGGGAAGAACTTGAACGCGGCCCACGGGGCGAGCCCGATCAAGAACAGAGCGCACACGATCATGCAGCCCTCCCCCAGTGCTTGCAGCGCGTCGATGCCGATCAGATCCATCGGGTCGAACGACTGGATCATCTTGAACAGAACCGTGATCACGAAGAGCAACGCGGGCTTCGCCAGCATGATCCCGAGAACGAGCGTGGGGACCCGCAGGGCCTTCGCCCTCCATCGCGGGTGCGCGAGCATCCCGAACGCGATCGCCATCGCCACCGAGGTCAGGTACACGGCCATGCCCTGCGCGATGAACATCAAGAACACCAAGAACGCCGCGCTGAACAGCAACAGCCAGAAGACCAGGCCCATGATGATCCCGCCGGGCATGCTCAGTGCAGTCATCGAGTAGATCGCCCCCTCAAGGACGGTCTCGTAGATGTCCTCGCCACCCCAACTGATGATCCCCTGGTTGAAGGTCGCGATGAGGTTCTGGATGACGTAGGCCACCACGGGTGCCCACACCATCGAGATGATCCCGCCGACCAGGTACTGAATGCTCTCGCCGAACTGATGGGCGGAGATCCGATCCAGTGACGCATCCTTGAGCACAAGGATCATCATGATCGCCGCGACCACCAGGCCGATGCCGCCCGCAGCTGCGTAGGAGTTGCGCCACCATTCCGCAGTGAAGTCGGCGTTGCCGATGTTGACGAGCTCGCCCATCACGATGTTCAAGAAGTCGACCGCAGCCTCCTTGAGCTGGTTCGCAAGGTCCTCGAGAACACTCCCGGGGTCCTGCACGAACTCTGCGGCGTCCTTTGCTGTGTCGATGACTTCGCCGGCCTTGCCGATGGTCGCGTCATACGCTTCCTGTGCGGCATCCCGCAGCCCACCAACGTTCGCCGTCACCAACCCGACGCAGCCGACCGTCGCGACTGGGCCCAGCGGTAGGAGCGCCGTGCACATGAGCTGAGGCTGGATCTCCTCGAACGACGGTGCCTTCGCCGCCACCCCCTCAGCGATGCCCACACACTTGTCCACGATGTCTCCGTTGGAAATCGGGAGGAGGTCGCACGTGAACTCGGCGGCCGCGGTATTGGCGGCCGCTCGCGCTGCTTCCTTGTCCTCTGCCGTGGGCTCTGCGAGCGCTGGTGCGGCACCAACAATCACCACCAGGAGGAACGTCAGTGCTGTGAGTAGGGTCCGGCGGCCATGATCAGCTAGCTGGTTCATAGTTCTCCCACTGCGTGTGTGTCCCCACCAGCGTCAACACCTCATCGTCGGGCTCCGTCACCGGCCCCTCAGGAAGCGCCGTCGGCGCCTCCGCCCGGCCGGTCCCGGAGATCTTCCAGTCACCGTCCGCCCACGTCAGACTCGTCGAGGAAACGCCGTAGTAGTACTCCCCCTCTCCCCAGTAGTCGTAGGCATGCACGATCTGCACCGTGGCCGACTGCCCTTCGGTGCACTCCTTGACCGCGAACCCACCCCAGTCAGGGCGAATCGACCCACGAGGACTCTTGGTGTCGCCGAGCTGATCGAGCATTTCCTGTGTGCTCGTGACTGCGGCCTCCTGGTGATCACCAGTGGTGAGCTCCTTGGTGAGCGCTACGTATTCGTCCTGGCTCAGCTCCCCGGAGGTGGCCTTGGTGTAGTCCAGGCCAATGAGGTAGTTGGTGGCAGCCTGGACAGCTCCCTTGCAGGTGGGCTCGTAGCCCACGGGGACCGAGGCGTCGATGTCGGAAGTCGTGGACCCTCCCTCTCCCACGACGACATGGAGGTCCTGGCGAACGACCGGCTTCTGCGAAGTCGGCGCCGACGAGGACGTCTGCTGCCCTTCCGGGGGCGGTTCGTCGTCGCCGAACAGTGCGTTCGCGCCGAGGACCCCGACCACGCCGAGAAGAACGAGGACCAGCACCGCGAGAACGGCGATGATCGGTCCCGGGCGGAGCCGCCGCCGCTCGCGCTGCTCGTCGCGGAGCTCGGACATCAGCCCTGCACCGTGCCCACAATGAACAGGATCGCAGCGAAGATGACGCCCAGCGCCGCGCAGACACCGAATGCGATCAGTGCGACCTTGAGCTGGCCGGCAGCCTCGGTCATCTCCTCACTGCGGTTCGAGTGCCGGGCGACCGCCCACTTACCGGTACCGATCAGCGCCCCGAACGCGCAGCCAACGAACGCCAGGGCCCACAGGCCTCCAAGGACCAGGGCGACCAGGGTGTTCACCTCCGCGCCGAAAACATCCAGGCTCGGGGTCACGCCTTCGAACGGGTTCATGTCAGGTTCCTTCCGTGATGGGTGCAGCAGAGAGGTAGGGGTTGTCGATGGATGCCAACGTCCGGGAGACGGTCGCTCCCAGGCGCAGAAATGCTCGCTGCGTGGGAGCAGCGAGACGATCGAAGGACAGCCGTGAGCCGGCGTCGATGTGCGAGTCGTACGGGATCTCGAGCACCTCAGCGGTGTTCTCCTCGAACCATGCCCGCCACTTCGGTGCGTTCTCGTGATCGACCGCGGCGCCGCGCACGTGAGAGATCACCGTGACCGCGTTGCGGACCAGGTCGTCGCGGCCCATCTCGTGCAGCTGCACGATCATCTGCTGCGCGGAGCGAACGTGGTCGTACGACCAGCGCAGGGGGATCACCAGCACGTCGGCGGTGTCGGCGGCCGCGGTCCAGTTCGGGGCCAGCAGCGAGTTGCCAGTGTCGACCACGATCAGCTGATAGAAGCGCGAGAGGATCGCGTGCAGCCTCATGAACTCGTCGTGGCCGATCATCCGCATACTGCGGGAGTCCTCCGCAGAGGCGAGCACGTCGAACTTGCCCACTTGCTGGTGGCGCAGGAACCGGCCCAGATCGCCCGTCCCTCCTCGCCCTGTCTCGAAGAGCTCCGCGCTGTCCAGCAGGTCGACCGCCGTGGTGGGGAACCGCCCCGCTGCGGTGCGCAGCCCCAGCGTGCCCTGGTTCTCATTGTTGTCCCAGGCGACGACCCCGCCGCCGCGATGCTCGCCGAGGATCGCGGCGAGCAGCGCCACCACAGGAGTCTTCCCGGCCGAACCCTTGTGGTTCGCGACCGCGACCGTCATGGGGCGTGAGAGCTGCAGGCCCGCATCGCGCTCGTCCTCGAGCCGGGACAGCTCCTCCTTGCCCGGACGCAGCTTCACCAGACCGAGGGTGGCCAGCGCCAGGCGGCGACGCCACCCCTCCGACGCCGCCAGTCGGTGGTCACCGGAAGAGGCCACCTCGAGGGCGGCGTATGACGGCTGATTTGTGCGCTCACTCACGCCTGTGGAAGTCTGCGTGGCATCTGAACGATTCGGGGAATCGAGGGGGAAGCAGACACCCTCTTCGCATCCGCTCGGCCCTCCCGCGACTCTGCCACCTCCGCCTCAGCGGGGGTGGCCGCACCAGGGAGGTGCCCGGACTGTTGAAGAAGCTCGTGGGCAGCGCTCTGACGACGCTCGTAGCTCCCGCCCTGCCAGTCGTTCACCGTAGCCCCCTGTAGTTACGTCTCATCATGCTTCCATAGTCTCGCATGTTCCCGTAGCATGCAACCATGCGGAAACTTGCACAACCTCAGTTCGATCGGGCGATGCGCCGCGACTGGCCGATGATGATGGACGCCACCGACATCTCCGAGTTCACCGGATGGACGAAGCTGACGATCCTGAACTGGATCAAGGAAGGGCAGCTCACCGGAGCGCTGACCCTCTCGGACGCCCCGAAGTCGACCGTCCTGATCCCGCGGGAGCTGGTCTTCGCGCAGCTCGATCCTCGCCACGGACCCTCCGGCCAGAAGTGAGGGGCTGATGAAGAAGGCTCTCGCCATTGGCTCGGCCGGCATCCTCCTCCTCGGAGGGACTGTCGTCGGCGCTGCCGTCCTCGATGACCCGAAGACCGCGAGTTCATGCGTCCCAGGCGGCGCGGCAGTCACCGTCAGTATCGACGGGCTGCCCACCG